>NZ_JBHWIE010000127.1:0-19591 GCF_042732085.1 Actinosynnema sp. NPDC059797 | reverse complement strand
CGGTCCCGGAAGGACGTCGGGCCCGCGGTCGGCACGGCAGTGCCGCCGTCGCGGCGCACCTCCACCGCCAGCACGTCGGGGTGCGCCCGCCAGCGGCCCTCGACCACCCCGTTGCCCACGGTCAGCCGGACGTCGTGCACTGGCGGCAGGAACTCGATGGTGGCGCCGGCCGCCCTCGACCACGCGCCGCCGGGCACCCCTGCGAACACCGCATAGCCCAGCGGCCGCCCGGCCGGGACGCGTTCGTCGACCCCGACGGCCTTGGTCGTCTCCACCACCCTGGTCCCGTCGTCGGGGTCGGCCGGGACGCGGCCCTCGCGGCGCACCAGCCGGTAGCGCGTCCCCCCGTCGTGGCTGGGCGCCGGGCGCCAGGCGAGGCGGACGGACAGCCCGTCCGGATTGGCGGACAGGCCGAGCACCGGCGCGGGTGGGATGCGGCGCAGCTCGGCGGTCAGGTCCTCGTCGTCGGCGGCCAGCGCCACCGCCTGGCGGAGCAGGTGCCGCGCCTCGTCCTCGGCGCCGGCGCCCAACGCGGCGCGCGCGTCCTCGCGCAGCCGGCGCACCTCGGCCGACTGGCGGTCGACCAGGGTCCGCGCGGCGGTGGCGTCGTCGGAGGCCGTCATCGCGCCGACGGCCAGCCGGGCGGCGACCAGCCGCCCCTCCTCCAGCAACGCCTTGACCGCGGACAGGCCGCCGACCGGGGCGTGCCCGGACTCGTTGAGGACGCTGAACACCGCCTCGCGCGCCTCGTCCCGGTCCAGCCCGGTGGCGGCCAGTCGCCTGAGCAGGGCCACGGCGGGCACCCCTTGGCGGTGGTGCTCCCGCACGTCGTCGAGGAGGTGGTGGAGCGCGAGTTCCCGCAGGTCGACGCCGCTCCTCGCGGCGCTGGAGAGGATGCCCAGCGCCTGCCGCGCGGCCTGGTTGCCCGAACGCCGGTTCTCCCGGTCGACCGCGGCCTCCACCGCGTGGCCGGTCAGCCCCGCCGGCGCGGGCGGGTCGCCGGAGAACGAGGTGAGCAGGCGGAACGAGTTCAGCGGACCGTGCAGCAGGGCGGGCACGCTCGCCAGGTCGGCGTCGACGAGGCTGCGGCACAGCTCCCGGTACTGCGCGTTCGGGATACCCGGCGACTTCGGCAGCTCCCGCGGGCTGGCGCTCCGCACGCCCACCTCGGCGAGTGCCCGCTCCACCTCGTCGGGCGACAGCGCGGCGAACGCGGAGCCGAGCAGCGCGTGGAGCTGACCGGTGGCGATGAGCCCGAGGTCGCCGAACCCGGCGCGGAGGATCTCCGCCAGTTCGGTGACCTGGGCCTCGCGCACACCCTCCCGCGACTTCGCCCGCGCGCGCCACCACACGACCCGGCCGAGGTCGGCGCCGTAGTCGCGCTGGAGAGCCTCGTCGGCCCGCAGGAACGCCTTGTAGACGCTGCGCACCGACTGGGGCTTGCCGTTCGCCTGCGCGCCCTTGTTCCAGTGCGACCGGATCTCGGCGAGCCTGCGCACCACCTCGCCGTCGGACATGGCGAGGTCGATGGCGTAGCGCGCGACGAGGTCGTCTGGGAGGTCGCCGGCCGTGCGCCGCTTGAGCGGCTTGACCACCGACTCCTCGTACGCCTTCGGGTCGAAGGAGGCCATCAGCTCGACACCGTCAGCCCCGACACCATCTCCACGGCCTCCTCGACCTGCTCAGTGCTCAGGACGCTCACGCGGACCTTGATGTCCAGTGCCTTGCCCGTCGACTCCTCGGTCGCCGTGACCTCCAGCAGGCCCTCCTCGTCGACCTTCATCACGATGCGCACGGGCGAGCCGGCGGGCAGCGGCGGCAGCCCGTCTATTGCGCCACTGCCCTCGTTGAGGAACTTGTTCTCGTCCATCTCCTCACCCGCGACCTCGCCGGACTGCTCGTACAGCTCGATCTCCACGGCCCGTTGGCCGTCCTCGACGGTCCGGGCGTCCAGCTCGCGGTCGCCGGTGGGCAGGGTGTCGTTGGCGTGCACCAGGTGCTCGACGTAGTAGCGCACCGGCTTGGACCGCCAGTCCGGGTCGCTGGTGTCGACGAGCTTGACCCCGAACGCCTTGGGCAGCACGTTGCTGGTCCGCTTGTCCACCAGGCTCTGGAGCGTGGCGCTGGAGATGCCGGTCCGGGCTGCGACCGCGTCCACGGCGTCCGCGGCGCGCGCCCGCTTCTCGGCCTCGGTGCCGCCCGCCCGCTCGCGCGCCTGCTCGGCCTCCCGGTGCACCACGCGCCCCAGCGCGTACAACGCCGCGCCCTTGGCGACGGCCAAGTCCGGGTCGTGCAGCTTGGGATCCCAGCCGAACTCGGCCCGCAGCCGCGCCGCGACGGCGGGCATCTTCGTGGAGCCGCCGACGAGCAGCACCTCGTCGATCTCGCGGTCGGGTGCCTTGGCGCGGAAGGTGTCCAGGGTGCGGCGCACGATGTCGACGGTCTTGTCGAGCAGGTCGGCGGTCAGCTCCTCGAACTGCTCCCGCGTGACGTCGATCCGGGCGCTCACCCCCGCGCCGCGCAGCGGCACCGGGCGCGACTCCACCCTGGACAGCTGCTTCTTGGTCTCCTCGGCGGTCTTGGCCAAGGCCTGGAGGAACTCCTCGTCGTCCTCCGGGTCGATGCCCGGCGGGACGTGCTCGGAGAACTTCTCCAGCAGGTGGTCGCGGAGCCTGCTGTCCCAGTCGGCGCCGCCGAGGTGGTCGTTGCCGTCGGTGCACAGCACCGTGATCTCGTTCTCGGACACGGAGATCACGGTCGTGTCGAACGTGCCGCCGCCGAGGTCGTAGACCAGGATCGTCTTGTCCCGTGCGCCGGTCGTCGCCTCGTAGTGCAATGCCGCAGCCACCGGCTCGGGCACGATGCCGATCACGTCGAGCCCGGCGATGCGGCCCGCGTTCTTGGTCGCGTCCCGCTCCAGCATGCCGAAGTAGGCGGGCACGGTGATCACCACGCTGCCCACCGGCTCCCCGGTCTGGTCGGCGGCGTCCTGCGCGAGCTGCTTGAGGATCAGCGCCGAGATCGACTCGGGGGTGTGGGTCTTCCCGTCGTACTGGAAGACGGCCTTCGTGCCCATCTGGCGCTTGATCAGCGGCACGACCCGGTCGGGGTAGGTCAGCGCGGAGTTCTTGGCCACCGAGCCGACGACGACGTTCGACTCGTTCTCGAAGTAGACCACCGACGGCGTCGTCTCCAGGCTGTCGGTGTTGCGGCACACCGTCGGTCGCCCGGTCTCGTCGACGTACGCGATCGCCGAGTACGTCGTGCCCAGGTCGATCCCGTAGGTCCGCATCCCCTGCTCAGACATCGCCTTCCCCCTGATCACCGGTGTCGGGTCGGTCTTCCCGCCACCGTCGGACGTGGACGCGCGCCGGTTCGGTCACCCGGCCGGTCGCGGTGTCGAGGTAGCCATCGGCCAGCACCTCGGCGATCGTGGTGTCCTCCTCCGGCCCGGCCGCGGCCAGCGCCTTGACCGCCCGGTGCCGACGGGCGTCGAACGGATCGCCGGCACGGGGGCGGATCGGCACGGTCCCGCACCGCTCCAGGGTCTGCTCCACGCTGAGCGCGAAGGACTCGAGCAGCGCCGCCGTCTGGTCGGGCCTCAAGCCCTCCGGCAAGGTACGCGCCTGGTGCAACATTTCGCGGCGCAGGTTTTGCAGGTCGGCGACGACCGGGCGGAGCAGCAGGCCCTGTGCGCCCAGGCGAAGGCGCTCGACCTCGGCGTGCAGGTGGTCGATGACGCGTTCGCGCGCCTCGGCGCGGGCGTGGTGCGCCTGCAGCTGCTCGGCCAGTCCCGCCACCGCCTCCGCGAGGGGCTCGGTGGGTCCGGGCTCGGCGGGTCCGGGCTCGGCGGGCAGGACCGCCGACCGGTCCACCGGGGTGTCGTCGATCCGGGCCCGCGCGTCGGGTTCCCGTTCCCCCGGCGCGCCCTCGACCGGCTGTTCGACCGGGCCGCCGGCGCCGGTCGGCGGGACCTCGATCCCGCCGGTCGCAACTTCGGCGGCAACCCGCAATTCTGCGGGTGATTCCACCATTTCCGCGACGCCGGAATCGTCACCGCGGGCACGGTTGCCCGGTTCTACCGGTTCAGCCACGTCTCACTCCTCGATCGGCCGGATGCACGCAGCGCACACGTTCCGACTTCGCAATCGGACCACCGTCGCGTTACTGGTTTTGGACGCAATTCTGAGTCCGCATTGTTCTACGGCCCCACAGAGTGACAAGTACTTGTCACTGGCCACCACCGATCACCCCGAGCGGATCCGGTTGTGGTAAAGGCCGCGGTGTTTCCCGTCACCGCGCGCGGCGGGCAACGGGAAACACCACGCCACCCGCTCCCGCTCGCGACACCCTGGACCCACCGGCCGGCCGGACCCGACGAACGACACCGCGAGGAGCCGACACCGATGAGCCGACGAACGCGACACCGCGCCGCCCGTGCTGCCACCACCTGGTGGTCCGACACCCTGATCCGCACCTCGACGACCGCGGCGGCTGCCGCGAGCACCGGCGGTGGCGCGACCTCCGACGACGGGAACGGTTGGGGATGAGGCGTGTCCGCCACCAGGCGGACACGGGCCGGCGCGCGAGGGGGAGCGCGCCGGTTCCACCCCCTGTCCGTCACCGGAACCGTTAAGGTGTCGACCTCATTCCCCTCGTTCCACCAGTCGAAGGGACGTGCGCATGGGCTCGGTCGAGCGAAGTCAACCGCTCGCCGGTTTGGTCGGCCCGGCTGCGGAATCCCTCTTTTTGCGGTTACTCGCGAGTGGGGCACAACGGATCGGTTGCGGCCTCGGCGAGATCGACCTCCGCACGGAAGCCGCCGCCGAACTGCTCGACCTGGGGCTGATTTTCCGTTCCGGCGACGATGATTCCCTGATCCGTCCCATCGACCACGCCGTCGCGCTCAGGGTGCTGCTCGAACGCAGGCAGCAGGAGCACATCACGCACCAGCAGCGCCTGCTGGAGGGGTGGGACCGGCTGACCGCGCTGCTCCCCCAGGACGTCGGCGGCGGTTCGCCCGGCGAATTGGACGGGGTCGTGCCCCTGGCGAACTTCCAGGAGGTCGTCACCCGGGCCGCCGAGCTGTACCCGTCGGCGAAGCGGCGCTTGCGGGGCACGGAGACGGGCGAGTTCCCGACCCGGCCGACCAAGGACCGCGTGCGCGTGCCGCCCAAGAGCACCACCGCCCGGTTCCAGATGATCTACCAGGCGGGTTACCTGGCCACCGCTGCGGGTTCGCGGATCGTGGAGACCTCGGCGCGGCACGGCGAGGAGGTGCGCCTGCGCCGCGAGGTGCCGCTGAAGATGCTGCACGTGGACGACTCGGTGGCGCTGGTGTCGGCCGACCGCTCGGCGCAGACGGCCCTGCTGGTCCGCACGCCGGCGATCGTGTCGATGCTCGGCGAGTGGTTCGACCTGTTGTGGTCCGACTCGGCGACGATCGACCCCACCGCTGCGGGCCCGGCGCTGTCCGAGGTCCAGCGCAAGATACTCGGTCTGATGACCATGGAGGGCGACGCCGCGATCGCACGCCGGCTGCGGTTGAGCACCACCACGGTGCGCCGGCACATCAAGGCGATCTACACGGCGCTGGGTGTGAACAGCCGGTTCGCGGCGGGGGTCGCGGCAGCCAAGCGCGGCTGGGTGTGACGGGGCCACGACCGGGAACCGGGACCGCCCGAGGCCGGAGCGCTCAGCCCGGCAGGCCCGGGACGTCTTTCAGCAGCTCGTCGGCGACCGCCTCGAACACCGCGTCGGTGCTCTCCCTGAGCACGTGGATGTCCTGCAGCAGGGCGAGCCGCCGGATGTCCTCGGGCAGCGACGCGCCATTGAGCCTGGGGCGCGCCCCGACCAGCAGCGGCACCACGCGCACTCGGTTGCGCAACGCCTCGGCGATCTCCCGGCGCACCCAGTCGTCCGGCCGGTGCAGGTACGGGGTGCCGTTCGCGTCGTAGGCGGTCTCCCACTTCGTGCCGATCACCGCGACCAGCACGCGGGCGCCGCCCGCCATGCGCAGCAGGTCGACCGGGAACTCCCGACCGGGCACCAGCGACCGCCCGGCCCTGAAGACCAGCTCCGGGCCGATGCGCCGACACAGCACGGCGTCGAGCTGCTTGACCACGTCCAGGCTGTCGCCGTTGCGGTAGTTGAGGAACACGGCGGGCAGGTCGCCGGGCGGCACCTCCAGCCGGTAGGCGGCCAGTAAATCGTTCAACCAGGGCGCCGCGCCCGCCGCGTCGAGCCGCCGCTCCAGCTCGGGGACGGCGCTGAGCACCCCGTCGGCACACCGGTCGGTGAACAGCTCCCAGGCCGGTCGGGGCAGGTCGGCAGCCGAGGGCCGTGAGACGCCGTGCACCGGCGGCTCGGAGGCGCGGACCCCCGCGAGGTAGGCGGGGGTGAGTTCCCGGTCGCCCCCGGCGTCGAGCAGCACCAGGTCGGTGGTGGCGCGCAGGGCGCCGAGCACGGCGCCGGCGACCCGGTCGCGCCGCACCCGCCGGCCGCCGTCGGTGAACCGGGACCCCGGCGCCAGGTGCTCGACCAGGGCCGTGACCTGGTTCGGCGCCACCGACAGCGTCCGGCGACCCCGCGCCGCGCCCTGGGTGACCCGCCACACCAGGGTGCCCGCCGGGACCACCCGCTTCGCGCCCATCGATGCGACCACCCGGTCATTGTGGGTGCGTCCGGCCCGCCGGTCGCCCCCATGACAAGTACCGACCAGCGACGGGAAGCGGTCATCCCTCCGTCGGGGGTGTTCGCGGTGCGTGACCGGCCGGGTAACCGGTGCCCATGGTGGGACGGCTGGTCATCGGCGCGCTGGTCGGGGTCCTGGTGGGCGCCGTCTGGTGGGGGTTGCGCGAGTTCATCGCCGCCGGGGTGGTGTGCTCGACCGACGACTGGGACTGCCTGGGCCTCGGCCTGGTGCCGACCCCGGTCGGCCTGGTGCTGGGGGTGCTGCTGGCGTGGCTGCTGCTCGTCGCCACCCGGCAGGCGCGGCCCCTGGGGTTCGCCGCGGTCGGCGTGACGTTCACCGCGGTGCTGACGCTGACCACGGTGTGGGTGCAGGTGCCCGGCGGCGGGCTGCTGGCGGGCGCGCTCGGGTTCGCGCTGGCCGCGCCGGTGACGGCCCGCCACCCGGTGGGACACGCTGCCGGCCGTGACTGACACCCCGCGCCCCGCTGCGGGCGGTTCCGCCGTCAAGGTGCTCGTGCGCGTCCTGGTGTCGGCCGCCGTGGGCGCGGCGCTGCTGGCCGCGTGGGTGTGGGCGTACCGGGAGGGGCTGCTCGACCGGGTGGTGAACGAGACCACGTTCGGCGAGTTCCTCGTGCTGGTGGTGATCGGGCTGCCGGTCGCGCTGGTGGTCAGCGGGCTGATGGCGGGCCCGGTGCTGTGGCTGCTGAACGTGCGGCCGGTGTGGCCGGTGGTGCTGAGCGGGCCGGTGCTGCTGGCGCTCGCGCACTTCTTCGGGCTGCCGGAGCGGCTCGCCGGCGTCGGCGACCGGTGGACCGTGCTGATCCTGCTCGCCGGTCTCAGCTACGGCGTCGCGGGCCTGCTCACGGCGCCCGCCGGGCTGCGCCGCCGCAAGTAGCCGCCCGAACTGCGCGGGCCCGGACTCACGCGGGCCTGGGCACGGTGTCGAGCAGCGCCGGGTCCACGCCCTCGTAGCGGCACCACTCCTCGGCCTCGGCGCGGTCGATCGGGCGGGCGCCCTCGGGCTGGGCGCCGCCGACCGCGTCCCAGCCGTCGGGCGCGAGCACGTGCAGCCTGCCGCCGCGCACGGCCAGCAGCCTGCCGCGCGGGAACGCCATCGTCGGCTCCGCGCGCATGAACCGGACCTCCACCTTGACCTCCACCTAACTAGAGCGAGCAGTGTTCGCGGGGGAAAACAGGATGCCGACCGTGGTCCGCCTTCGTACCGTCGAGGTGGACCGGAGGGGGACACGTGTCTCAAGAACGTACTTCCACGGCGGCGACCCTGCGCCGCTTGTGGCCGTACCTCAAGCCCGTGCGCACGCCGATCGCGTTGAGCATGGTCGCCACCCTGCTCGCGATGCTGTGCGGACTGGGCATCCCGCTGATCACCCAGAGGATCGTGGACGGCCCGATCGCCGACCGCGACCTGGCCGCGCTGCCGCCGCTCGTCGGCCTGATCGTGCTGCTGGGCTGCGCCGAGGCCGGCCTGTTCTACGCGCGCCGCAAGCTGATCGCCCGGCCCGCGTCGGACGTCGAGGCGCGGATGCGCGCCGAGCTGTACCACCACCTCCAGGACCTCCAGGTGTCCTTCCACGACCGGTGGCAGTCGGGGCAGCTGCTGTCGCGCGCCACGACGGACCTGACCCAGGTTCGCCGGTTCGTGGGTTTCTCGCTGGTGTTCCTGGTGGTGAACACCCTGGTCGTGGTGACCGGGCTGGGGGTGCTGTTCTGGCTGTCGCCGGCGATGGGCGCGGTCGTGCTGGCCTGCACGCTGCCGCTGATGGCCCTGTCCTACCTGTTCGAGGCGAAGTTCAAGGTGGTGGCGCGGCGGGCGCAGGACCAGGCCGGCGACCTGACCACCGTGGTCGAGGAGTCGGTGCTGGGCATCCGGGTGCTCAAGGCGTTCGGCCGCGGGCCGCACCTGACCGGGCGGTTCCTGCGGCAGGCGCGGGAGCTGCGGTCCAGCGAGATCGCCAAGGTGAAGGTGTTCGCGGCGCTGTGGGCGGTGCTGATCGTGCTGCCCGAGCTGGGCATCGCGGGCCAGTTGGCGTTCGGCGCGGTCGGCATCGCGGACGGGACGCTGACCGTCGGCACGCTCGTCGCGGCCGTCACGGTGAGCGCCTACCTGCGCTGGCCGGTCGACTCGATCGGGTGGCTGCTGGCGGAGACGAACTCGACCGCGTCGGCCTTGGAGCGGTACTTCGAGGTGGTCGACGCGCCCGTGGAGATCAGCGGCCCGGCCCGGCCGGAGGCGCTGCCGGAGCCGGTGCGCGGGCACGTCCGGTTCGAGGGCGTGCACTTCACCCACCCGGGTTCCGAGCACGAGGTGCTGCGCGGCGTGGACCTGGAGGTGCGGCCGGGCGAGACGGTCGCGCTGGTCGGGGCGACCGGTTCGGGCAAGACCACGCTCACCGCGCTGGTGCCGCGGCTGGCGGACGTCACGGGCGGCCGGGTCACCATCGACGGGGTCGACGTGCGCGACCTGGACCTGGCGCGGCTGCGGGAGGTCGTGGGCACCGCGTTCGAGGAGCCGATCCTGTTCTCCGCGAGCGTGACCGAGAACGTGGCGCTGGGCGTGGAGGGCGTGGACGAGGAGCGGGTGCGCGAGGCGCTGCGGGTGGCGCGGGCGGAGGAGTTCGTGGACGCGCTGCCGTGGGGCCTGGACACGCGGATCGGCGAGCAGGGCCTGTCGCTGTCCGGCGGCCAGCGGCAGCGGTTGGCGCTGGCGCGCGCCGTGGTCGGCCGGCCCGCCGTGCTGGTGCTGGACGACCCGCTGTCGGCGCTCGACGTGCACACCGAGGCCGAGGTGGAGGCGGCGCTGCGGCGCGTGCTCAAGGACGTGACGGCGCTGGTCGTGGCGCACCGGCCGAGCACGGTGCAGCTGGCCGACCGGGTGGCGGTGCTGGTCGACGGCCGGATCGCGGCGGTCGGCACGCACACCGAGCTGCTGGCCGAGGACGAGGTCTACCGGCACCTGCTGGCGACCCTGGAGGACGAGGAGGTGGCGGCGTGACCGCGGTCGCGGAGCAGGCGGAGCGGGCCGGCGAGGAGTCCTGGCGGGGTGTCGCCGCCGAGGACGTCGAGGAGGTCGACCACGCCACGGGCGCGAAGCTCCAGGCGCGGTCGCGGCGGCTGCTGGCGGAGCTGCTGCGGCCCCACACCCGGACCGCGGTGCTGGCGCTGGTGATCGTGGTGGCGGAGAACCTGGTCAACCTGGCCGGGCCGCTGCTGATCGCCGCCGCGATCGACACCGGCGTGCCGGCGGCGCTGGACGGGCGGCCGGACGCGCTGGCGTGGTGCGTCGGCGGGTACGCGGCGGCGGCGCTCACCGCGACCCTGCTGCGCTGGTCGTTCGTGCGGCTGACCGGCCGCATCGGGCAGGACGTGCTGCTGGTGCTGCGGGAGCGCATCTTCCGGCACGCGCAGCGGCTGTCGATCTCGTTCCACGAGGAGTACACCTCCGGCAAGGTCATCTCGCGGGCGACCAGCGACGTCGACTCGCTCCAGGACCTGCTGGAGGAGGGCCTGGACGGGTTCTTCACCTCGCTGCTGTCGCTGCTGGGCATCTCGGTGGTGCTGCTCTGGCTGGACGTGCCGCTGGCCCTGGTGGTGCTGTCCGGTTTCGTGCCGCTGGTGCTGCTGACCCGCTGGTTCCAGCGGCGGTCGGGCACCGCGTACCGGGGCACGCGCGGCGCCATCGCGCGGATCATCGTGCAGTTCGTGGAGACCATGAACGGCATCCGCGCGGTGCAGGCGTTCCGGCGGGAGCGGCGGAACGCCTCGATCATGGCGGAGCTGAACGGCCGGTTCCGGGACGCCAACACCGACGCGATGGGCGTGATGGCGGCCTACACCTCGTCGGTGCGCGTGATCGGCAACCTGTCGCTGGCGGTGATCCTGGCGTGGGGCGCGTTCCGGGTGGCTGGCGGCGACCTGGAGCTGGGCGTGCTGGCCGCGTTCACGCTGTACGTGCGGCGGTTCTACGACCCGTTCGACCAGCTCGCGATGTTCACCAACGCCTACGCGTCGGCGACCGCGGCCCTGGAGAAGATCTCGGGGCTGCTGGAGGAGGAGCCGGCCGTGCGCGAGCCGGAGGACCCGACGCCGCTGGGCGACGTGCGCGGCGCGGTGCGCTTCGAGGGCGTCGGGTTCCGGTACGCGCCGGGCTCGCCGCTGGTGCTGCCGAGGTTCGACCTGACCGTGCCCGCCGGGCAGACCGTGGCGCTGGTCGGCGCGACCGGCGCGGGCAAGTCGACGCTGGCCAAGCTGGTGGCGAGGTTCTACGACCCGTCCGAGGGCGCGGTGCTGCTCGACGGCGTCGACCTGCGGTCGGTGGCCGACGCCGAGCTGCGGCGGGCGGTGGTCATGGTGACGCAGGAGAACTTCCTGTTCGACGGGTCGGTGCTGGACAACATCGCGCTGGGCAGGCCGTCGGCGACGCGCGAGGAGGTCGAGGCGGCGGCGCGGGCCGTGGGCGCCGACGAGTTCATCCGGGCCCTGCCCGAGGGCTACGACACGGACGTCCGCAAGCGCGGCGGGCGGCTGTCGGCGGGGCAGCGGCAGGTGGTGGCGTTCGCGCGGGCGTTCCTGGCCGACCCGGCGGTGCTGGTGCTGGACGAGGCGACGTCGAGCCTGGACGTGCCGACGGAGCGGCTGGTGCAGGGCGCGCTGGAGACGGTGCTGGCGGACCGGACGGCGTTCATCATCGCCCACCGGCTGTCGACCGTGCTGATCGCCGACCGGGTGCTGGTGCTCGACGGCGGGCGCGTGGTGGAGGACGGGTCGCCGGAGGAGCTGATCGGCGGGCGCGGGCGGTTCGCGGCGCTGCACGCGGCGTGGCGGGACTCCCTGGTGTGACGGCGGGGGCCGGCCGGTTCCGCACCGGCCGGCCCCCGTTCGCCCCTCGTCGGGCCCGCGGCCCGCGTCAGAGCAGGTTGTTCAGCAGCAGCGACAGCCAGGCCACCCCGATGCCGACCACGACGCCGTAGGCGACCCACCGCCACACCGGCGTCTTGCGCGCCAGCCACACGGACGGCGAGATGCCGCCGACGACCAGCGCGTTCGCCAGCACCGCCAGCCACTGGCTGGTCTCGCCCAGCCCCACCGACAGCGTGTAGACGGTGAACGTCACCACCGCGCCGACGATCGCGGTGACGGTGAGGCCCGTGCCCCAGGGCGTCGGCTCCTTCGGCTCGGCCTCCCCGTCGGCGTCCGGGCCGGCGGCCTCTCCCGACCCCTCGGTCTCCTCGGCGCCCTCAGCGCCCTCAGCGCCTTCGACGTCCTCGTCGCCTTCTGGCTCCTCGGGCGCCTCCACGGTGACCAGCTCGCCGGTCACCGGGTCGGCGTACCGCACCGGGGAGCCCATGTCGGAGGCGAGCCGACCGGCCAGCTGCCGCCCGCGCCGGGACACCAGCGCGCCCGCCGCGCCGTCGGAGGGCGTGTCGCTGCGCACCACCGCGTCGGCCACCTTCGCCCACTCGTGCAGCGCGTCCGCCAGGCCCGCGCCCAGCGGCAGGCTGTGCGGGTCGACTTCCCGCTCGGCCTCGTCGTCGCGACCCGCGAGCACGGCCCGGCCGTCCTGGACCCGCAGTTCCACCTGTGCCCTCCTCTGCTCGGGAAGAACGTAGCGGTTCAGGCGATCGCGTAGAAGGCGATCGCGGCGGCGGTGGCCACGTTCAGCGAGTCGACGCCCCCGGCCATGGGGATGCGCACGGCCAGGTCGGCCGCCCCGATGGCCGCCTCGGTGAGGCCGGGCCCCTCGGAGCCGAGCATCACCGCGACCCTCCGCCCGCGCAGCCCGGCGTCGGCCAGGCCGACCGCGTCGGCGCGCGGCGTCAGGGCGGCGACGGTGAAACCGTTGTCGCGCAACAGCCCCAGCCCGCCGGCCAGGTCGGGCATCGAGGCGAACGGCACACGCAGCACGTGACCCATCGAGACGCGCACGCTGCGCCGGTACAGCGGGTCGCTGCACCCCGGCCCGAGCAGCACGCCGTCGATGCCGAGCGCGGCGGCGTTGCGGAACAGGGAGCCCAGGTTCTCGTGGTCGCCGACGCCCTCCAGCACGGCCAGCCGGCGCGACGACGCGACCAGGTCCGCGAGGTCGGGCTGCGGCGCGCGGTCGGCGGCGGCGAGCACGCCCCGGTTCAGGTGGAAGCCCACCACCTCGGCCATGACCTCGGCGGACGTGACGTAGGCGGGCGCCGGGAGGTCGCCGAGCGCCTCGACGCGGCGGCGCACGCCGAGCAGCGCCCGCACCGGGTAGGGCGAGGCGAGCAGGCGTTCGACGACGACCACGCCCTCGGCGATCACCAGGCCGCGCCCGCCGGGCCGGTCGGGGCGGCGGTCGGCCGTCGACAGGTCCCGGAAGTCGTCCAGGCGCGGGTCCGCCGGGTCGTCGATCTCGATCACGCGGGCAGTGTCCCACCTCCTGGCACGTGAACATCACTCGCAGAACCGAAGGTCGCCGGCACAAGCCCACCACCAGGCAATTCTTGCTCATTGTTACTGCTATGTGACAGAGAGCACCGATTTGGGCGCTGGCCGGCCGGTGGTTGCTGTGCCACGGTTGACCTCCGCTGAGCCCGCCGGAGCAGCCCGAACCGATTGGGAGGCGGCATGGGTAGGGATGTGTCCACTCGGACGTTCACCAGGGAAGACCGCCAACGCTACCGGGAGCGCATGCAGCGGTGCATGGACGCGCTGGGCACCATGCTGGTTGAGGACAGCTTCTCCTTCCCGCGCCAGCAGATGGGCCTGGAGATCGAGCTGAACCTGGTCGACCGGGCGGGCCGGCCCGCGATGGCCAACTCCGAGGTGCTGGAGAAGATCGACGACCCGTCGTTCACCCTGGAGCTGGGCCAGCACAACCTGGAGGTCAACGTCCCGCCGCGCGAACTGGCCGGCGACGAGACGCTCGACCTGGAGCGCGAGCTGATCACCACCCTGGCGTCGGCCGAGGACAAGGCGCACGACGCGGGCACGTCGATCGTGATGATCGGGGTGCTGCCCACGCTGCGGCACGAGCACTTCGACCGGCGGTGGCTGTCGGCGCAGCCGCGCTACGCCGTGCTCAACGACCGGATCCTGGCCGAGCGCGGCGAGGAGGTCGCGCTGAACATGGAGGGCGCGCCGCTGCCGGGGCGCTCCGGCGAGCGGCTGTCCAGCTACGCCGAGTCGATCATGCCGGAGGCGGCGTGCACGTCCGTGCAGCTGCACCTGCAGGTCGCGCCCGACGACTTCGCGGCCCACTGGAACGCGGCGCAGGCGCTGGCCGGGGTGCAGGTGGCGATCGCGGCGAACTCGCCGTTCCTGCTCGGGCGGGCGCTGTGGCACGAGACCCGCATCCCGCTGTTCCTCCAGGCGACGGACACCCGGACGCAGGAGCTGAAGAACCAGGGCGTGCGACCGCGCGTGTGGTTCGGCGAGCGGTGGATCACGTCGATCTTCGACCTGTTCGAGGAGAACGTGCGGTACTTCCCGGCGCTGCTGCCCGAGACCGGCGAGGAGGACCCGCTCGACGTGCTCGGCGCGGGCGGCACCCCGTCGCTCACCGAGCTGCGCCTGCACAACGGGACGGTGTGGCGCTGGAACCGCCCGGTGTACGACGTCGTGGACGGCGTGCCGCACCTGCGCGTGGAGAACCGGGTGCTGCCGGCCGGGCCGACGGTCCTGGACACCATGGCGAACGCCGCGTTCTTCTACGGCGCCCAACGCGCCCTTACCACGGCGGAACGTCCACTGTGGAGCCAGATGTCCTTCCACGCGGCCGAGGAGAACCTGTACTCGGGTTCCCGGCACGGCATGAGCGCGCAGCTGTACTGGCCGGGCATCGGCTGGGTGCCGCCGGACGAACTCGTCCTGCGGCGGCTGCTGCCGCTGGCGCACGAGGGGCTGAAGGACTGCGGCGTGTCCGACGAGGCCCGCGAGCGGTACCTCGGGGTGATCGAGGCGCGGTGCCTGGCGCGCCGCACCGGGTCCCAGTGGCAGCGCGAGACCGTCACGCTGATGGAGGAGAGGGGCGTGGACCGCGACGAGGCGCTGTCGGAGATGCTCGCGCGGTACGTCGAACTCATGCACGGCGGCGAACCGGTCCACACCTGGCCGGTCGCGCCGTGAGCGTGACCGGGTGCGGGGCGCGCACCCGGTCACACCGTCAACCGGAACGCCCGTAGGTGAGCCGCCGCAACAGGGACTCGGCCGGCCCCCGGCGCCCGCGCAGCCCGGGGAGCGACGCGAGCACCACCGTGCCCAGCCACGTGACCACCGCGATCCCCGACGCGGCGGCGTCACCCGCGCGCAACCCCACACCGCCCGCGTAAGGCGCGAACACCGCGACGAACACCACCGACTGGAGCAGGTAGCAGGTCAACGACCACTGGCCGCACGCGACCAGCGCGCCGACCACCGGTCCCCGCCGCTCCCCCACCCGTGCCGCGACCAGCCCGACCAGGGCCGCGTACCCGAGCCCGCCGGCCACGCCGGCCACGCTGTGCAGCACGTACGCCGGCACGGACACCGCCGCCGGCGGCGCCCAGAGCCCCGCGTCGACCAGCATCAGCGGCAACCCGCCCACGACCGCCGCGCCGACACCGGCCACCGCGACCCGGCGGAGCAGCGCCCGGTGCCGGCCGGGCTCGTCGAGCAGCCGGCGACGCGCCGCCCAGATGCCGAGCAGGAACGTCGGGACGGCGCTCGCGACGAACCAGGTCGGCGTCATCGCGGTCCAGGCGACCACCCGCGCCACCGCGGCCCCGACGGGGTCGGCCATCGCGGCGGGCGTGTCGCCCTTGGGCGCGTGGACGGTGAGCAGCCCGAAGGCCCCGATCACGACGACGTGCAGGAGGAGCCCGACCCCGGCGGCCCGCAGCACGTCCCGGTCGTCGCGGCGCAGGAAGCCGATGAGGAGCAGGCCGATCAGGCCGTAGGCGCCGAGGATGTCGCCGAAGAACAGCAGCAGGGCGTGACAGGCGCCGAACGCCAGCAGCCACAGGCTGCGCCGGCGCAACACCCGCCGCACGTGCGGCCAACTCCCGTCCGCGCCGCCGGGGCCGGTGGCCGCTGCCGTCCTCGCAGCCGTCCCCACAGTCGTCCCTGCTGTCGTCCCCGCTGCCGTCCTCGCAGTCGTCCCCGGTCCCGCCACGAACCGGCCGGCGAAGGGCTCGGCGGGGGCGAGGCGGCCGGCGAGCCGATCGGCGAGGCGGACCAACCCGTAGCCGAACAACGCGGCGAACATGGGCAACGCCCGCCCGTCCACGAGGAGCACCTGAACCGCCGCGACAACCCGGTCGACGGCACTCCCGTCCAGGTCGTAACCGCGAAACCCGGTCCGGTTCCCGGCCAGGTACATGTGGGCGTGCGCCAACGCGATGAGCAGCAGCATCACCCCACGGGCGAGGTCAGGAGCCAGGGCACGCCGGTCGAGCGGAACGGCCCCGACCCCACCACCCCCGCCGGAAAACCCACCAACAGACATCCCACAACCCCCACTTAGCTACACGGCTGTATCTAAGCCACAAGCTAAGCTACAAAGGCGTATCTGATCAAGGGGTACCGATGACCAAACGCACCACTCCCACTCCCTCCCCCACTCCCTCCCCCGCTTCCCCTCCCCCTCCCGCTTCCCCTCCGCCTCCCCCTCCCTCTCCCCGGACTCGCCGCCGAGGCGAAGAACTGCTGAAAGCCATCCACGACGCAGTCCTGGCCGAGGTGGCCGAGGTAGGCGTGGGCAGGCTCACCATGGACGGCATAGGCAAACGGGCCGCCACCCCGCGCACCACCCTGTACCGGCGCTGGTCAGACCCGGTCGAGGTGCTCCTGGACGCCCTCTACCACGCCCACCCGGTGGAAGAACCAACCCCAACCGCGGACGACCTGCGCGGCGACCTGCTCCGAGCCTTGCAGCTCATGATCAAGTGGATGCTCAGCCCAGCGGGCCGAGCGGTAGCCGCGGTGCTCACCGACCCGGCGGGGAGCCAACGCGCGTCCCAAGCCCTGTTCGACGAGGTCTTCTCCAAGCGCGGCGGCACGTTCACCAGCACGGTGCTCCACCACTACGCCGAACGAGGCCACTTCCCACCCGACCGACTGACCCCGGTCGTGACCGACATCGGCGAAGCCCTGGTCACCAAGCGCTTCCTGGACACCGGAGCACCACCGGACGAGGCCGATCTCAAAGCCATCATCGACCAGGCCATCCTGCCCGCCCTGGGCCTGGACCCGTCATCCCCTTGACCAGCCCGGCCCGGCCCAGCCCGGCCCGGCCCGCCGCCGACACCCAGCCGACCGTCACCCCAGGGCAGGCCAAGCAAGCCACCCCGCGAAACGCGCTCCTGGCACCACGCCCCCAAGCGCCGCGCCCCGGAGCCGCGCTCCTGACTCCACGCGTCACGCCGAACTCCCAGCACCACGCCACCGCGCCGAACTCCCGGCACCACACGCCGCGCCGAACTCCCGGCACCACACGCCGCGCCGCGCTCCCGACACCATCCCGAGTCCCAGCCCCCGGACCACCACAAGCCCGGCCGTGAGCAATGAGCAACCGAAGTTCACGAGTGCCCGGGACCTCAAGGAACCCGGACCCGCGCACTCGCCCTACCCGTCTGCCCCGCCCGCCGCGCCGCCTCCATATCTCGGCAACGTCGGCGGCGTTGACATCGATCCCGGATCAGGCCCCGTTAACTCGTACGTGTCGTCTTTCCGACGACACCCACCCCGTCGCGGAGCCCGACTCGGCGGCGACGGCCTCAGCGGCGACGGCCGGCCTTCAGCGGCGCCACGTCGGCCCCGTCGTGCGTGTTGCGGCACTCGTCGGGCGTCACCGCCTCCACCGCGAGCGTCAGCATCCCCTTCACCCCGGTGTAGATGCTCTCGCCCATCGACGCCAGCGAGGTGTGCACGCGGTTCGAGTCGGAGAAGTCGCGCTCGTCCTTGGTGCGCTTCTTCCCCGCCTCCTCCGGCTTGGTCGCGCTGCGCAGGTTGACCTCCAGCCACGCGGCCACCTCCGCCGGCGTGGTCAGGACCTCCTCCGGCGTCCGCTCCAGGCGCTCGGACCTCGGGGACGCGTGATCAAGAGAGGTGTGCTCCACGTACGCGTGCCAGTGCGTGTTGCGCAGCGACCACGTCTGCTCGATCGGCCAGTCCTCCTCGGTGCCCATGGGTCTATCTTGCCAGGGTCGTCACGTCCAAGGTGTGGTCCACCCCCACCGCCTGGGCCAACCTCCGGTCGTGCGTCACCAGCAGCAGCGTGCCCGCGTAGTCCGCCAGCGCCCGCTCGAGCTGTTCGATCGCCGCCAGGTCGAGGTGGTTCGTCGGTTCGTCCAGCACCAGGCACGTGGTGCCGCGCGCCTGCAGCACGGCGAGCCCGGCCCGGGTCCGCTCACCCGGTGACAGCGACGCCGCCGGTCGCAGCACCGCGTCCGCCCCGACCCGGAACTTCGCCAGCAGGGTGCGGGCCTCGACGTCGGTCAGGCCGGTCAGCCCGGTCACCACCTCCAGCACGGGCGTGGTCACCGCGAACTCGGCCCGCAGCTGGTCGACCTCGCCGACGACCACGTTCGGCCCTTCGGCGCGCGAGCCCGCGGTCAGCGGCAGCCGGCCGAGGAGGGCCGCCAGCAGGGTCGACTTGCCCGAGCCGTTCGGTCCGGTGATGCGCCAGCGCTCGCCCGCGCCGACGGTCCAGTCGACCGGTCCGAGCGTCACGTCGCCGCGGCCGAAACAGGCGCCGCGCAGGGTGAACGCGACCTGGCTGCCGCGTCCGGCGCTGGGCAGGGTCAGCCGCAGCTCCCACGGCTCGCGCGGTTCCTCGACCTCCTCCAGCCGGTCCAGCGCGCGTTCCGCGGCGGACGCCCCGCCGGCGGTGTTCTCGGCGCCCTGCTTGCGCGCGAACTTGATGTTCTTGTCGCTCTCGTCGGACTTCGCGTTGCGCCGCACGCCGGCCCGGGACCACTCGCGCGCCTGCCGGGCGCGTTGCACGAGCCCGTCCCGTTTGGCCGCGTACGCCTCGTAGTCCTCGCGCGCCCGTCGCCGGGCGTTGGCCTGTTCCTGCGCGTAGGCGTCCCAGCCGCCGCCGAAGACGGTGACCCGGTGGGTGAACTCGTCGAGTTCGGCGACGGCGGTGGCGGTGCGGGCGAGGAACTCGCGGTCGTGGCTGACCAGGACCATGGCGGCGGGGCTGCGGAGGACGTGGTCCTCCAGCAGTTCCAGGCCGGCGAGGTCGAGGTCGTTGGTCGGTTCGTCGAGCAGCAGCACGTCGGCGGTGGTCAGCAGGACGGCGGCGAGCCTGAGCCGGGCGGACTGGCCGCCGGAGAGCTGGTCGGCGCCGCGGTCGTCGAGCAGGCCGGCGGGCAGGCCGAGCCGGTCGCAGACCTCGTCGGCGCGGTCGTCGAAGTCGGGCGCGCCGGAGGCGGTCCACTCGTCGAACGCCCGCGCGTAGGCGTCGTCGGCGCCGGGCGCGCCGTCGGCGAGCAGGCGGGTGGCGTCCTCGAACGACCGGGTGGCGGCGGCGACGCCGGTGCGGCGGGCGAGGTGGTCGCGCAGCGATTCGCCGGGGTGGACGGAGGTTTCCTGCGTGAGGTGGGCGACCGTGCCGCGGGCGACGACGGAGCCCTCGTCGGGTTTCAGCTCGCCGGCGAGGACCCGCAGGAGGGTCGACTTGCCGGCGCCGTTCGGTGCGAGGAGGCCCGTGCGTCGGCCCGCCGGGACGTCGAGGTCCACCTCCGAGAGCACGGTCCGCGGACCGAACGACAGCGTGACGTTGCGGGCTGTCAGTACGGACACGCCCCCGATGGTGGCAAACCCGTCGCGGTGCGCGCACCCGACTTTCGCGTCCCCCCGCGGCGGCGACCGGATCACGCCGACGAGGCCCCGCCCCCGGTGGTACGACCGGGGGCGGGGCCTCGTC
>NZ_JBHWIE010000126.1:0-19771 GCF_042732085.1 Actinosynnema sp. NPDC059797 | reverse complement strand
CGCCCATTTTTCAATCACGACTAATAGCGATTTATTTTTTTTTTTTTTTTTTGTTGTGTTTTTGTTTTTTTCTTTTTTTCCGGAGCCGCCCCGGCCCCCCGCCGTCGACGCCGCACCCGTGGTGGTGCGCACCACCAGCCGCAACAGGGCGCTGCCGGTGTCCGCCCTGGGCCTGGTGGCGGTGCCCGGCGGCGGCGCCCGCGTCGCGATCAGGTGGCGGCGGCAAGACGACGCGGAGGTCGTCGTGCGGCGCGCCGAGCGGCTCTGCGCCTGGGAGTTCGGCGAGGTCGTGCCGCTGTCGGAGATGACGGCCTACGGCCAGGAGGTCACGGGCGACGTCGACGACGAGGGGCAGTCGCGCACCCTCACCGCCGAGGTGCCGACCGGGCACTCCTGGTACGTCCCGTTCACCCTCGGCCCGTCCGGCGCGGTACGGGGACAGGAGGGCTCGCTCGGCATCGCCCTGCCCGTCACGGGCCTGCGGCACCAGCGCTTCGGCGACACGTGCACGCTGTCGTGGGAGTGGCCCGAGACCGTCGGCACCGCCGAGGTCGAGTGGACCGGAACGACCGGCCGCGGGAAGCGGCACCTGACCCGGCAGCAGTACTTGTCGGGCGGGGGCTGCCGCATCGACTGCGGCCCCGGCGAGCTCCGGGTCCGGGTTGTCGGCGTGGTCTCCTCGGGCGGCGACGAGTGCCGCTCGGCGGCGAGCACGCTGGTGGTGCCCGAGCGCCTGCCCCGCATCGCGTACAGCGTGCGGCTGGCGCGCAGGCCCCTGGTGGGCGGCGGCACGGTCCGGGTCCGGCTCGCCGCCGAGGAACCGATCGCCAGGTGCGCGGTGCTGGTGGTCGTCGCGCCGGGACCCGTCATGCCCCGCCGACCTGGTGACGGGCAGGTCGTCCTGCGCGGCGAGCAGGCCCTGCGGCCCGAGGACGGGACCGAGCTCGTCGCCGAGCTGCCCCGGCTGCGCAAGCCCTACTGGATCAGATGCTTCCTCGAGGACGAGGGAGCCGCCCTGCTGGTCGACCCGCCCACCAAGCAGCTGAAGGTGTCGTGATGGCCAAGATCTCGTGCCCGTACTGCTACCACCGGATCGACTCGGGCAAGCTGCGGTTCCAGTGCACGGGCAGGCCCGCGCCCGGCCGCGAGCGCTGCAAGCGGACCGTCGACGAGGACCGCAGGAGGCTCACCGGATTCGCGGGCGCCGCCCTGCCCACGTTCCCGCCACCGGAGACGAGGTCGCCGCTGCCGCAGCGCACCGCGCCCTGCCCGGACTGCGGCACGTCGACGGGCATCCGGGCCTGCCAGGTCTGCCGGACGCCACTGCCCGCCAACTTCGCCGACAGCCGCAGCCCGCTGATCGCCATGGTCGGCGGCAAGAACGCCGGCAAGACCGTCTACACCACGGTCCTCGCGCACGAGCTGCGCCACAACATCCGCAAGCGGTTCGCCGCGGACATCTGGTTCGCGGGCGACCGGCAGGGCGGCAACGGCACGATCGGCGACTGGCTGGAGGGCTACGAGAACGCCCTGTTCAGCGACAGCAGGCTGTTCGAGTCGACCCCGTCGGCCGCGGACGGGATCAAGGTGCCGCTGGTGCTGCAGTGGCGGCAACCGCGGCGCAGCTTCGGCCGGGTCGTGCACAGCACGAGCACCCTGTCCTTCTACGACGCCGCGGGGGAGGACATGACCTCGCAGGACTTCGTCAACGGGCAGGCGTACCTGGCCGCGGCCGACGGTCTCATCGTGCTGCTCGACCCGTTCCAGCTCAAGGGCACGCGAGACCGGATCAAAGTGCCCAGGGCGGCCACCGAGCGCGAGACCGAGCCGCCGATGAACGTGCTCACCCGGATCACCGAGCTGCTCCGGCACAGCCACGGCATCAGCGACCGGCGCAAGATCGGTCTGCCCGTCGCCGTGGTGTTCTCCAAGATCGACGCGTTCTTCAAGGTGCTCGGTGACGGGCACCCGCTGCTCGACCAGACCCCCGGCGGCCCGTACTACGACGAGGCCCGCGGGCGCGACGTGGACGAGCACATGCGCGCGCTGCTCGCCGAGTTGGACGCCGACGACATCGACGGCCACCTCAGCGCCCACTACAAGAAGTACCGCTACTTCGCGGTGTCCTCGCTCGGCGCGGAACCCGATTACGACCGGGCCCGGTTGGACGCGGGCGGGGTGCGGCCGTTCCGCGTCGACGAGCCGCTGCTGTGGCTCCTCGGACTGTTCAAGATCATCGACCAGGGGGGTGCGTGAAAGTGGGCTTCTCGTCCCTCTACTACACCGACTGCCGCCCCGGCGAGGGGTTGAGGGGCGGCGCGGGCTTCCAGTTCCAGGCGGTGTCGGCGGGTGTCGGCCACGAGGAGATGACCCTCGTGCAGCGTTCGGCCCTGTACGAGGCGCCGGTGGCGTGGATGAGGGAGCGGCGCCCGGTGTCGGACTACCCGCCGTCGCTGACCCACGTGTTCGACGGTTTCTACGCCACTGCCCGCGGCGTCTACCTGGGCACGGAGGCCAACGGCGTCCGCGAGGGCAACCAGTTCACCCACGCCGTGACCACTGCGGACCCCGACGCCTACGGCCAGGTCCGGCCCGCGCAGCTGTGGGACGCGGCGTGGTGGTCCGAGCGCCCGGCGGACAGTACCGAGTGCGAGCCCGTGCCCGCCGAGCCGGAGCAGGGACCGTGGAGCCGGGACGCCGTGCGCGAGTGGCTGCTCGGCAGGCCGGCCGCCGGGGAGTGGCTGGTGGCGGTGTGCTCGGCGTTCGAGCGCGTGCACGGGCCCGACGGGCGCCGGGTGCTGTTCGTCGCCGCCGAGGCGGGCGACGTGCTGGGCTGGATCGCGGCGGGCACCCTGCTGATGCCCCAGTCGCGCGCCCTGCGGCTGAGCTTCCGGGTGTTCGCCACCAACACCCAGTACAACCGGCACGACGTGCTCGCCCTGCACCCCGAGTGGGCCGGGGCGCACGCCGGCGCGGCGCGGCAGGAGTTCGTCGTGTTCAACCTGGACACCGGAGAGCGCCCGCAGGTCGAGCCGACCGAGGCCGCGCTGTTCTGGGCGCCGAGGTTCCTGCGCGGCGACCCGTACGACGTGGTCGACGCCGTCGAGTGGGCACATCAGTGCGCCTCGGCGCGTGACGCGGAGGAGACGCGGGCCGACCGGATCGCGGGCGCGGTAGTGGCGTTGGGCGAGCCGGTCGAGGACGCCGAGGCGGCCGGCGAGCTGGCGCGGTGGCTCGCGGAGCAGCGCGTGGAGTCCGTCGAGGACTGCGCGGAGGAACTGGTCGCGGCGGCGCTGCCCCACGTCGGGGACGCGAGGTCGCTGCGCGCCCTCGACATGAGCGCTTTCGTGCACGGCATCTCCGACGAGTCGGCAGCCGGGGTGCGCACCGCCCTGCTCGCCGCCGAAGTGCGCGAGGTGGGCGACGGCGACGGCTCCGTGGGCGGCCCGCTGCCCGGCCGGTCCTCGTGGGGCGCCGACGAGTGGACGCGGATGACGGAGGTGGTCGAGCGGGCCCTCGACGCCGCGGCCCCCGAGCACGTGGACGAGCTGATGCTGCTGGCCGCCAGGTTCGGGGTGCGGCCCCGGACCCGTTCCTTCCCCGACGGCGCGCGCCGGTTCGCCGCCTGGTGGGTGGACAACCCCGATCGGCACGTCGACCTGGACCGCTGGCCGACGAGCGAGGACGTCCTCCACCGGCTGCGGGACGAGCTGACCGCGGCGCTGACCGGTGGGCGGGCGGCCCGGGTGGCCGGGGACGTCCGGACGCGCTGGTGGCCCCTGCTGTGGCAGTCGATCCTCGACCCGAGGACGCCGCTGGACTCGGCCCTCGCCTCGGCCGCGGTCGCGGAAGGCGGCCCGAAGGTCCGCATCGGCGTGCTGCACCTGGTGCTCGACCGGACCGACGACGCCGGGGTGGCGTGGCGTGCGCTGTTCACCCACTCCCGCCCGACGCCGGGCGAGATCCTGCTCGTGCTGGAGAAGCTGCCGGTGGTACCGGCGGAGTTCGCCGCGACCGTGCGCGCCGAGGTGGCCGAGTCGTCCGCGACCGCGCTGACGCTGGCCCACCTGGACGTTCTCGCCGCGCTCGGCAAGCACCACCACGGCGGCAAGCCCGACCGGCTGACCACGTGGTCGGAGGAGGACAGGCGGGTGCGGGCCTGGCTGCAGGCGCCGTCCGCCCGCGACGCCAAGCGGTTGCGGCCGGTGTCCCGGCAGGTCCTCGGCGTGCACAAGCGGTCGATCACCAGGGCGCTGCTCGGCCGGCTCCCCGTCGGCGAGGTGCAGGGCGTGCTGGCGGCGGCCGACGACGGCGTGGCGTCGTTCCTCGCCGACGAGCTGGCTGCCGCGCTGGCGGCCGACGCCGGCGCCCGGGCGCGGGTCATCGTCCTGGCCTACCTGGCCGCCAGCTCGCCGGCCTGCGGCGACGCCGCCGCCCTACTGCTGGAGCGGCGCCTGCTCGGTTGGATCGGGGGCGCGTCCGGGCAAGAGCTCGCCGAGGCCACGCGGCTGTTCGACGGGATCGGTGGGGAGACCGCGAGGCAGTGGGCCGAGTTCCAGGCCCACGCCCTGGCCCGGAAGGCGTCGCCGGCCCACCGACCGGTCGCGTCCACCGGCGCACCCAGACCCGAGACCGGGCGCGGTTGGTGGGGCCGCCGCCGAACGAGGGGATGAGCCGTGCAGTACGTCATCGGCGCCGTTCTGGTCGTCGCCCTGATCTACGCTGCCATCTGGCTGGCCGTGGTGATCGTGATGTTCGTCGTCGTGCCGCTGGCCGTCGTGCTGGCGGGGCTCGGCCTGCTCGCGGGGGCGGCGGTCGGACTCGCGTCCTTCGCCGCGGCGCTGCTGGGCCGCGGCTCGCCGCCACCGCGGGTGGTCACGCCCGACGACGTGGCCGGTGGCACCTCCGGGCTGCCCGCGGTGGCCGGGCACGCGCCGTTCGGGCGCGACCGGGCGTGGGCGGCGTACCCGGCGCTGCAGTGGCGGCTCGACCTGGGTGCCGCCTGGATAGCGCTGCGCGGCGTGCTGCGCGCCAGCTGGGACCGGATCCGCGGGTGGCCCGACCGGACGGGCACCCCGTGGGCGTGGGGACCGGTCATCGTCTTCGCCGTGCCCGCCTGGCTGGGCGTGTGCGTCGCCGCCCTCGCCACCGGCGTCGTGCTGACCGTGCCGTTCGTGGCCGTCGCGCTGTCGGCCTGGGCGGTGTGGGTGGTGGCGACCGGCGGCCTGCGCGGGGTGGACCTGCTGATCCGCAAGGCGCGGCGTGCCGGCGGCAGCTGCCCCCACTGCTACCACGTCACCATGCTGCCGGCGTTCCCGTGCGGCGGCTGCGGCGCCCTGCACCGCGACCTGCGGCCCGGCCGGCTGGGCGGGTGGTGGCGGCGCTGCGCCTGCGGGGAACTGCTGCCGACCTCGGTGCTGCGCGCCTCGCGCCGGCTCACCCCGAAGTGCCCGCGGTGCGAGGAACCGTTGCGCGAGGGCGCGGCGGTCGTCACCGACATCCGGCTGCCGGTGTTCGGGCCGGTGTCGGCGGGCAAGACCAGGCTCGTCGACGCGGGTCTGGTGGCCCTGCGCGACGACCTGGTGGCCGCGGGCGTCGAGGTCGACTTCGTCGAGGATGGCAGTCGCTCGGTGTTCCAGGACGCGGAGCGCTTGATCAGCTCCGGCGCGGCGACCCCGAAGACCCTGCCCGGCGTGCTGCCCCACGCGGTGACCGTGCGCCTGGCCAAGGGCCGCAAGCGGGCACTGCTGCACCTGTTCGACGCGGCGGGCGAGTTCTACGTGGACCGCGAGGACAACAGCGACCTGGAGTTCCTGGACCACGCTCAGGGCCTGGTGTTCGTGGTGGACCCGTTCTCCGTGCCATGGGTGCGCGACCAGCTCGGCGCCGGCGCCGCGGTGAGCTTGGCGAGCGCCAACCCGGCCACCGACGACCCCGAGAGCGCGTACCGCGTGACCGCGGGCAGGCTCCGCGACTACGGCGTAGAGACCCGTCGCCGCGCGCTGGCGCTCACCGTGGCCAAGGCGGACCTGCTGTGCGACCTGCCACCGGGTGAGCACCTGCGGTCCGGGCGGGTTCGGCAGTGGCTGGTCGACGCCGGCCTGGACAACCTCGTGCTGTCGGCGGAACGCGACTTCGGCGAGGTCCGGTACTTCGTCGTCGCCTCGCTCCCCGCGACCGCCGCCGGGCGGGCGCTGTCGCCCGCAGCCCCGTTCCACTGGCTGGTCGCCCGCTCCGGCTTCGACCACAAACCCGTGCTCCCCCCGGCGGAGGGAACCCCGTGAGAACCGATCGACTGCCCCTGAGCCACCTGGTCCACCGCGGGCTGCTGCTCACCGTCGTTCTGGCCTGCGCGGTGGTGATGGCGCTGTTCTTGGCGGCCAACGCGGAAACGCTGCTGTCCGTGCTCGTGAACCTCGTCGGAGGCGCCCGCGGGGAGTGGCAGTCCTGGGAGTGGGACCTGCTGTGATCCTCGGCATCGACCTCGGAACGACCAACACGGTCGTGGCGACCCTCGACGGGACCGGCAGGCCGGTCCCGCTGCCCAACGACCTCGGCGAGCTCATCACCCCGTCGGTGGTGCACTTCGAGTCCGCGACGGCCGTGCTGGTCGGCACGGCCGCGCGTGCCGTCGCCCGCCTCGACCCGGACAACACCGTGGAGCTGATCAAGCGCCGCATGGGCACCGAGTGCGATCTGCTGTTCCACGGGACCCACCACACGCCCGAGTCGATCTCGGCGCTGATCCTGCGCGGCGCAATCGGCGACCGCGGTCCGGTGCGCGCGGTCGTCACCGTGCCCGCGTACTTCGGCATCCGGGAGCGCGAGGCGACCTACCAGGCGGCTCGGCTGGCGGGCATCGAGGTGCTGGAGCTGCTCAGCGAACCCGTGGCGGCGGCCCTGCACCACGGCGTGGTGCAGGCGCCCGGCCGGGGTGCGGTGCTGGTCTACGACCTGGGCGGCGGCACGTTCGACACCACGGTCCTGCGCGTCGGCGAGGGCGGGGTGAAGGTGGTGGCCACCGACGGGGACAGCGCGCTGGGCGGCGCGGACTGGGACGACCGGATCGCCGAACACCTGGTGGAGAGCTTCGCGCGGACGACCGACGAGGTGGACCCCTACGAGGACGAGGTGTTCCTCCGGGACGCGCATGTGCTGGCGGAGGAGGCGAAACGCGCGCTGAGCGACGTGGCGTCCCGCCGGGTCGTGCTGCGGTGCGGCGCCGCGAGCGCCGCGGTCATCCTCGACCGGCCGACGCTGGAGTCCCTCGGCTCGGACCTGGTGGACCGCACCCTCGGCATCGTGCGCCGCGCGCTCACCGCGGCGGCGACCAAGGGTGTGCACCACGTCGACCACGTGGTGCTGGTGGGCGGATCCACTCGGATGCCGGCGATCGGCACGGCGGTCGAGGCCCGGCTCGGCGTCCGGCCTCGACAGGCGGACCCGGACTTCGCGGTGGCCTGCGGCGCGGCGATCCGGGCCCACCAACTGGCCGACGAGGCGTCCCGGGCGAGCTTGCGGAAGGCGGGCGGCGCGCTGGCCGCGCTGGCCGACAAGCCGACCTCGTCGGTGGTGCCACGGTCCTTCGGGGTGCTGGTCGAGGACAGTTACGACCCCTCCGGCACACGCCGGTCGGTCGTGCACACCGTGCACCGCAACGACCCGCTGCCGGCCCGCGCCACGGCGTTCTTCAGCACCGTCCTGGACGGTCAGGACCGGGTGCGGGTGCAGGTGTTCGAGCAGGCGGGGGAGGTGCCGTCGGAGGAGGTCGAGCACAACCGACGGGTCCTCGACGGTGAGCTGAGCGGCCTGCCGCCACTGCCCGCGGGGTCGCGGATCGAGGTGGTGCTGGAGGTCGACGCGGGCGGCCTGCTCTCGGTGACGGCCAGGGAGCCGGTCGGCGGGGCCACCCTCCGCCTGCAGGGGTACGTGGACGGCGTGCTGGACGCCGACGGCTCGCGGCGGGCCGCGAGTTCGTTGGCCGGTTTGTCCGTGCGGCAGTAGGAGGACGACGTGAACTCGTGGATCCGCGGCAACTACGACGGCATCGGCCTCACCCAGTCGCCGCCGGGCCCGTACCTGGCGAAGGTGCAGGCCCGGTTCGGCGGCACGGTCCTGCTGTGCATCGACGTGAGCGGTTCGATGACGGGAGGGCCGCTGACCGGGGCGGTGGAGGGCGGGCTGCTCTTCCTCGAAGAGGCCGCCGCGGCCCACTACCGCGCAGGCTTGGTCCTGTGGGACCACGAGATCCAGCTCTACCTGCCGCCCGGCGCGCCGCCGGCCGACCTGGCCGCAGGGCTGCGGGAGGCGCGGCCCTCGGGCGGCACCGATCTGGTGCCGGTGCTGCTGAAGTGCCAGGAACTGCTCGTGCCCCTCGACGGCGACCGGGTCGTCTGCGTGTTCAGCGACGGCGGCATCGGCCGGCGTGACGAGGCGCGCGCGCTCGCCCGCGAGCTGTGCGCTGCGGGCGTGCGGATCGTGGTGCGGGGCCTGGGCGCGGACGCGGCGGGGGCGCTGGCGGAACTGGCCTGCCCCGGCCGGGACGACGCGCGCCAGGTGGTCGTGGACGTCGGCGGCGTCAGCGCGGGCATCGCCTCCATGGCCAGCGGCCTCACCCGCGGCGCTCGGCGGTGATCGCCCCACCCGACCGGGTGGGGCGGGCCGACGCCGTCGGGGCGCCCGGACCGCCCCGACCCGCACCGGCGCGGCGGCTCAACCGGCCCTGACCTCCTTCGGCAGGGCGATGCGCGCCCGGTGGTGCGCCAACATGCTGTTGAGCCACCGCGCGCCGAACTCGTCGTCGAGGTCGAAGTGCTGCCGCGGCTCCGGCTCGAACACCCCCGGACCGCACCGGTCGCCGAACAGCACCACCAGGTGCCGTTGCGGCTCCGCCCGCAGCGGCCACACCAGGCCCTGCGCCCAGCCGGTCCGCGCGCGCAGCCCCGCGACCCACGCGCCGAGCCGGGGGTCCCGGATGTCGCTGGAGTGCACCAGCCACGCGTCCTGGGCCACCGCGGCCAGCGCGGGCGCGTCAACCAGGCTGACCAGGTCCAGGTCGGCGGCGGTGGCGATCAGGCTGGCGCGGCGGCCGGCCACCGAGACGCGCCGGACGGTCCGGTCGCCGCGGGTGGGCAGCGGGATGCTGCGCAGCAGCAGCTCCGCCACGATCGCGGAGGGCTCGAAGCTCGCGTTCACCGTCGGATAGGGGTCGGCGGGCGAACCGTCGAACCGGCCGCGGTGGACGGTGCGCCGGGCGTCGTGCGGCGTGAAGTCCACCGCGGCCGAGCGCCGGGGGTGGATGCGCCACAGCAGGGTGCCCACACCCAGCAGGTACCGGTGCGGTGCCGCGGCACGCGGTGCGGACCGATCGTGGTCGGACACGGTCACGGTTCCGCCCTCTCGCTCGCGGCTGCCTCGATCAGCACCTCGTCGTCCACCCTCCCGATCAGCTGGGCCGGGACGCGGTCGTCGAGCAGGGCGTTCTCGCCCAACCACCAATCCGCCACGCCCCACGGGTCCTCGTCCGCCTCCAGCAGGCGGTTCACCCGCCGGACCACCTCCCGCACCTCGTGGTCGGGACCGAACTGGAACGCGGGCCACTGCGACCCGCCGTCCGGCCGCTCCAACCGCACCAGGTCGGGGTCGGCCGGGTCTTGGCCGCTGTCCCGCAGCGCGCGTTCGTCGACCGCGTCGGCCTCCAGCAACCACGCCTCCGCTCCGCGGGCCACCTCCTCGGGCGTCGGGGCGGGGCGTTGCCGCGCTCCCAGCGCTGCGGACAGCGACGACCACTCCGTCCCGGCGCCGGAGGACAGCCGCGGTTCCCAGGCCTGGAGCGCCAGCAGCACCGGGTGGTCCTCCGGCAGGACCGTCCCGAGGAACCGCACCACTGCGGTCGCCGCTCTCCGCGCCTCGCGCTCCTCCGTCGCCCGCGCCAGCGCGCCGGCCAACTCGACCAACCGCGTGGCGTCCGCCGGCGGCAACCCGGCCAGGACCGGGTCCCAGTGCTCGACCAACGCCTCGACGGCGTGCCGCAGCCCCATGTCAGCCGCTCACCCGGTGCCGCGCGATCATGGATCGCGAGCGGCCCACCGCCGCCTCGTCCACGCCGCCGATCTCCAGGTCGAACCGGACGTCCACGCCCGACGCCGGCTCCTCGGCGCGCACCGTCAGCGTGCCGGTCTCCGACATCCGGAACGTGATGTGGATGGGCGAGCCGGCGGGCAGCGGCGGGATCTTCTTCAGGAACCCCTTGCCGATCTCGGTGTTGTCCGACAGGTCCTCGGACACCACCGCCCCCTTCTGCTCCCACACCTGGATCTCCGCCATCGGCGCGTTGGGAAACACGATGGCGAACGGGTGCGGCTTCGTCTCGGCCGGCAGCGGCGTGTTCGGGTGCAGCAGGTGCCACACGATGTGCCGCGCCGCCGCCGGGTTCTCCCGCGACAGGGGATCGCTCGGGTCGAGGGATCGCACCCCGAACGCGCGGGGCACGACCGTGCGCACCCGCTTGGCGGCCAGGGACTCGACCTGCTCGGTGGTCATGCCGAGCTGGTCGGCCACGTGCGCGGCCGGTTCGTCGCCGACGCGCTTGAGCACTGCGAACAGCGCCGCGCCCTTGGCGACCGCCAGGTCGGGCTCGTGGAGTCGGCCGACCAGGCCGAGCCGATCGCGCAGCCGCCGCGCCACCGCGGGCATCCGGGTCATGCCGCCGACCAGCAGCACGTCGTCGAAGTGCCCCACACCCAGCCGCCGGGCCTCTTCGACGGTCCGTCGCGTGACCTCGACGACCCGTTCGAGCAGGTCGTCCGTCAGCCGCTCCAGGTCCGCCCGGGTCAGCTCCACCCGCGCCGCCACGCCCGCGAACCTCAGCTCGGTGCGCTGTGACTGGACGCTGCTGAGGTCCTTCTTCAGCTGCTCGGCCTTGATCGCCGTCTCCTGCGCGAACTCCTCGTCGGCCGTCGGGTCGAGGTGGGGGTGCTGCTCGACGAAGCGCTCGACGAGGTGGTCGCGCACCCGCTCGTCCCAGTCCGCGCCGCCCAGCCCGCCGTCGCCGTCGGTGCACCGGACCACCACCTCATCGCCCTCCACGCGGATGACCGTGGTGTCGTACGTGCCGCCGCCCAGGTCGCACACGAGCACGTGGCGCGCGTCACCGGGCGGGGTGACCGAGTCGTGGTGCAGCGCCGCCGCGACGGGCTCGGCGACCACGTCGAGCACGGTGAGCCCGGCGATGCGTCCCGCGCGCTTGGTGGCCTCGCGCTCGCCCACCCCGAAGTAGGCGGGCACGGTGATCACCACGTCGCGCACCGGGACCCCGGTGGCCTGCTCGGCGTACCGGGCCAGCTCGCTGAGGATCAGCGCGGAGACCTCCTCAGGGCTGTAGTCGCGGTTCAGGAAGTTGAGTTTCGCGCCGGTGCCCATCCTCCGCTTCACCAACCGCGCCACCCGGTGCGGCGAGATGATCGCCGAGTTCTTGGCCGAGACGCCGACCAGCACGTCATCGGGACCTTCGAAGTAGACGACCGACGGCGTGGTCTCCTCGCCGATCGCGTTGCGCAGCACCACCGGGCGCCCGGAATCGTCGATGTGGGCGATGCACGAGTGCGTCGTGCCCAGGTCGATCCCGAACACCTTGCTCTTCGCGGTCATGGTGCGCCTTCCGTCAGCTGCCCTGGTAGGTGAAGGCGGCCCAGTTGTGGAGGTCGCCGAGGTCGGGTCGCCGGGCCGCGCCGGCCAGGGTCGGGTCGAGCCCCGCGGGCAGTCGCCGCGAGGGGTTGAGCATCCACAGCTGCGCCGCGCGCAGCGCCACCGCGGGTTCCGGGTAGCCGTGGGTGAGGTAGTGGTGGAAGAGGACCATGAACAGGGCGGTGTGCAGGTCGTTCACCGGCCACCTGGCGCCCACCGCGCCCACCGCCCCCGTCGCGAGGAACGCGGTGGCCAGGGTCAGCGCCTCGTCGTGCGCGTGCTCGGTGAGGTCGCTGGCGCACGCGGCCAGTACCACCAGGCCGCCGGTCGGGTCGTCGCCGCGGAACCGGGACTCGCGCAGCGCGTCGCGCACCGAGAACCGTTCGCCGTCGTCCAGAAGCAGGTGGGAATCGACGGCGAGCCTGGCGTGCTCGGCGTGGCAGCTCAGGTGTGCGACCGAGGCCCGCGGCAGCAGCACCGCGACGTCCTCGGCCCGCACCCGCGCGTGCTCGTCCCCGGCGTCCGGGTCGCCGAGGTAGTCGCACCCCGGGTAGCTGTGGTCCCGGATGCACTCGACCTCCTGTTGCGCCCACCACAACTCGCTGTCATCCACCCGGACCACCAGGGGTGAGTCGTGCCAGTCGCGCCGCTCCCGCCGCCCGGCGTCCACGAACTGCCGCGCCGAGGAGGCGTAGGAGATGACCGCGTCCTGGCACGCGTGCCGGTGGCCGCCCTCGACCTCCCGCCGCGCGGCGTGCCACGGCACGATGCCCAGCCTGCCCACCGGCACCAGGACCACGCGCGGCGTCCGCCCGCCGATCCTGTCGAGCAGCGGGCCCGCGGTGGTGCTCCACGCCCAGTCGCACAGCCGCTCCAGCGCCCGCGCCCACCGGGGGTCGGGCCCCTCCGGCGTGTCCTGGCGGTGGCGCTGGGCCTCCTCGTACCTCCCGAGCGGACCGTCCTCGTCGGCGCGCAGGCCGGACAGCCGGAAGTCCTCGACGGTCCCGTCGGCGCGCACCACGAGTGCCGCTCCCGGGTGGAAGCCGTCCTGGGGCAGCAGGTAGACCAGCGCGACCGCCCCGGCCGCCCGCAGGGCGGCAGCGATCTCCGGCACGTCCGGCGGCCGGACGAGCGCGGTGTGCGCCGACGTGCCGGCCACGGCGGCCAGCACGCGGTGGCGCAGGTCGCTGGGCACGGCCAACCCGTCGAAATCGGCTGGGGGCAACCCTTCGACCGGGTCCCACAGCAGACCTCGGCGCGAGGACGCCGACTCCGCCTCCCACTCGTCGGCCAGTGCGTCGTGACCGGTCTCCCTCAGCACCGAGGGCACGTCGCGGTCGGCGGTGACGGTATGCAGGACCATGCCGCGGCCCAGTTCCAGCGCTTCCACCGCCAGGTCCCGGCGCCCCGCGACGAGGGACCACCGGGCCACGGTCACCGCCTCGTCCACGGCGTCCTCGGCCCGTTTGAGCGCCAGCTCGGCGTTGCTCTCCAGCAGGACGTCGTGCGCCCGCTCCCGCAGCGCGTCCACGCCGTACCGGGCGGCGCGCAGCGGATCGCCCCGGTCCGCGTCGCCCCGGGCGTGGTGGGCGTCGCCCAGCGAGCTCAGCAGGTCGGCCAGGTCGGGGTGGTCGGGCACTTGTCGCACCTTCCGGAGCGCCTCCTCGAAGCGGGCTATCGCGTTGCTGACGTCGCGCCGGTCCCCGCTGATCGAGTAGCGCACCATGAGCGCCGCGCCGATGGAGCCCGCGATCTTCGTGCTGCGGGCGAACACGGAATCGCCGTCGGAGGAGAACGCCTCGCCCATCAGCGCGATGCCGCGGTCGATCTCCCGGACGTCCCGGTTCCTGAACCCCTGGTTGACTCGCTTCGCCGCCTCCGCGCTCAGCCGGGAGCGCGGAGGCGGACCGGACCCACCCGGCGCCGGTTCGCCTGGCCCGGATTCCGGCCCGCCGGGCCCCGGTTCGTTCGCGCGGCCGCTCACGAGGTCGTGCGTCTCGCGGAGGGCGGCCAGGTTCGCCTTCATGCCCGAGAGCGACATCTCCGCGGGGAACAGGTCCGGCGTGTCCGCCTCGAACTCGTCCAGCAGTTCGGCGACCTCGTCGAAAGTCTGTTCGTTCGTGACGTCGCCCATCAGCACGCTCGCCTTGGTCATCAACCGGGCGTAGCGGAACAGCTTCGCCTGCGGGCTGCCGTCCTCGATGTCGGCACCGTCCAGGTACCGCTTGGCCGCCTCCAGGTCCGCCAGCCCTGAGCCCGCGTTCGCCCTCGTGCTCAGCAGCGCGCTCAGGATCGGTTGGAGGAAGTCCCGGGCCGGGTGGCCCTCGGGCAGCCGCTCATTGGCGGCCCGCATGTTCGCGATCGCGGAGGACACCAGGCCGACGTCGTCCTCGATCATGCCGCGCAACCCGCTCAGCAGCGCGAACTGCATGTTGTTGGTGCCCTGGCCCACGGGGTCGGGCGACGGTTCGGCGAGCGCTTCGGCGTACAGGCCGTGCAGCCGCCGCACCACCTCCGTCGAGCCGGACCTGCCGAAGTGGTCCATGATCGCCGAACCCGAGCGCCGGAGGATCTGGTCGCGCATGGGGTGCTGCGCGGTGAAGTCGCCCAGGAGCCGGCGCAGCCGGTCCAGGTCGTCGGACGCCCGTCGCCCGCCGGGGTCGTCCACCGCCGGCCTGACCGCGCCCAGCAGGTCGCGCCACAGGGCGCGCAGCGGGTCGTCCGGGTCGATCTGCTCCAGCGCCAGGTCGACGGCTGCCGCCGCTTCTTCGGGCGGCAACACCCCGGCCTCGCTCTGCCGCAGGTGGACCAGCGCGCGGAGCATCGCGATCAGGGCGCGAGTGTTCTCGTCGTCGGCCCGGGGCAGCGCCTTGTCGAGGTCGTTGACGAGCTCCTCCGGGTCCGCACCGGGGTCGAGCACCCGTGCCGCGATCAGCAGCGGTGACAGGCCGGCCTCCGCCATCGCCGCCCGCGTCTCGGGCGAGACCTCCTGGAACTGGAGCCTGGCCGCGTTCGCCGCTGCGGTCAGGCGCTCCACGTGAGTTTGGTCCGGGGTGACCACCAACCGTTTGAACGCCTGCGCGTCGGCGGTCCCCGAGCCGTCGAGCGGGGGGACCGGGACGCCCAGCGGGGTGGCCGAGATCAGCTTCAGCTGGCCGACGAACAGCCGCGCGCCGTCGGCCAGCCGCCGGGGCAGCGCCGGCTCGGCCGCCAGGGACTCCATCGCGGCGAGTGCGGTGGTGAGGTCGTCCCGTCCACCGCCGAGCATGGCGTACCGGCTGGCGAGCAGCGCGGCCCGGTGGAAACGGCGGGCGGGCGGCTCCGCCCCGTCCGGTGCCCGCAGCCTGGCGTCGTCCAACTCGGCCAGCGCCTCCTCCAGCAGATCCCGCCGCCCAGGCACGTCCTGCAGCACGAACGGCGGCATCAGCTGCGCGAGCTGCTCGCCGATCAGCTCCCGGGTCGGGGTGTCCTCGTCCACGGCTCCCCGGGAGGCGCGGAGGTGGTCGACGGCGGCCGACAGGCTCGCGCCGTCTTCGGCCAGGTACCACCGGGCGGCGTGGGCGAGGCCGAGCCCGAAGCGGGCGACCTCCCGGTCCGCCTCGCTCCCGGCGGAGCGCACCAGGTGCTCGGCGACCGCGACCGCGTCGTCGGCGTCCTCGACCCGGCCGGTGGCCTCCACACGGTCGAGCAGCAGGAACACCAGCTCCTGCCCGACGACCGCGTCGTCCGCGGCGCCGTGTTCGGCCAAGAGATCGATCGCCTCGTCCCGGTCCTCCGGCAGCCCGGTCGCGCGGTAGCGGAGGGTCAGCACGCACCCCAGGTCCAGCAGCAGTCCCGGCAGCCGCCAGGGCTGCTGATCGGCGGCGAGGTCGCCCGCCGCGCGCAGCAGCACGACGGCTTCGCCCAGGTCGTCCGGACCGCTCCCGTGCTCAGGCTCACCCGGTCCGCCCGTGTTGCCCGGCCCCTGCCGGCTCGACGCCCGCGCGACCGACTCCCACGCGCGTTCGAGGTGCTCGTCGATGTCCCCCGGTGCGGCCGACCGCTCCCGCGGGGTGCCCACGTTGTCCAGGATCGACTCCCCACCGAAATTCTCCGGCACGAACATAGCTGCGCCGAACGGCCGGGAGGGTGGTCACAAGTGGCCTTCGGCAACAATCTGTCAAGCACGTCGCAGCAGGTCGTTCAGCGCCGGGTCCAGATCGCGCACCATCCGATGGGTGTGCCACCGACGCAGCGTGCCGGCCAGCGTGCGCAGGTCCGCGGCGACCGTGTGCGAGTCGACCGCCCCCACCACGTCCAACAGGTCCGTGGTCAGCTCGCAGGCGTGCTCCACCTCGCCCGCGGCGGCGTGGGCGAGGGCCTGCCGCACCCCGAACCTGGCGCGGGCCCGCAGCGCATCCCGGGGGATGCGGGCCACCTCCACATCCAGCACCGCCGCCGCCTCCTCCGGACGGCCCAGGTCGTACAGGCACCAGCCGCTGACCACTCCCACGGGCTCGGCGATCGTGGACGTGCCGAGCACCGGGCCGTCGCCGGGGTCGTCCGAGGCCTGGCGCAGCAGCTCGCGGGCCCGGTCCAGCGCCCGCATGCACCGGTCGCGGTCCCCCGCCAGCGCGTGTCCTTGCCCTTCGCGCTGCGCGGCCAGGCCGAGGACCCTCGGCGGCAGCCCCCGCTGCTCCTGCGCCCGCCGCGCCAGGTCGACGGTGCTCCTCGCGTCACCCTGGTACATCGTCACCAGGGCGTGGCGGACCAGGGCGTACGCCGCCAAGCCGTCGTCACCGACCTCGGCTGCCAGGTCGACGGCTTTCCGAGTCCACCACAGCGCGGCCCGGTCGTCGCCCGACTCCTGCGCCATCCAGCCCGCGTACTCGGCGTTGCGGGCCGCGAGCACGCCGAGCCGGGTCCGGTCGGCGCCGCCAGCCTCGGGCATGAGGGCGCGCAGCGCGTGCGCCTGGGCCACCGCGAGCGGCAGCACCAGCGACGGGCTGGTGCTCTGCCCGACCCGGCGGGTGTGGTCGAACAGCACCCGGAACTCGTGCACGGCACGGCCCATGTGCCGGCCGGCGGGAGCGCCGTGGCCCGCGACGGACGAGCCGCCGCCGAGGCGCAGGCCGGCCAGCGACGCCGCGCCGAACGCCAGGACCTCGCGCCGTCCGACCGCGCGGAACGCGCTCTCTCCGTCGGCCCCCATGCCGAGCAACCACAGGTCTTCCACGGTCTCGACGACCGGTTCGTCAGCGGTCGCGGCGGTCTCCGCGGGCGCGACGAGCGCGGAGAGGGCGCCGTCGGCGCCCAGGAGCGCGTCACACCGCCGTGCCAGGTACTCGCTCGGTCGCTGCTTGCCCGTTTCGACGCGGCTGAGGTAGCCCTTGGTGTAGTGGGTCTTCCTGGCCAGCGCGCCGAGGGAGATGTCCGCCGCGACCCGGCGCCTGCGCAGCTCGGCGCCGAACGCGCCGGTGTCCTCTCGCGGGTTGGTCAACTCCGCCTCCTCCCGGTGCGCCCGGTGGCGGGCGCGTTCCGAGTCTGTCCCGGCGCGACCCGCGGGCGACACCCGTTTCGCGTTGCCTGATGACGAGACTGCCGCACCGGGTGCGGCCATCGGCGTCGCGGGCCGGGACACGCGAAAAGGCCCCCACCCGCGGGTGGGGGCCCTCTTCGTCGACGATCAGCCCCGGTTGGACCGGACGCCCAGCAGGACGTCCTCCCACGACGGCACGATCGGGTGGTTCTTCTTGCCGCGCTTCGGCGGCTCCTTCCGGGCGCCGGGCTGCGGCGGCACGGGAGCGGGCTCCTCGGCCACCGGGGCGGCCGGGACGGGCTCCGGCTCCGGCTCGACCACCGGCGGCGGCAGCACCGGCGCCGGCTCCTCGCGGACCAGGATCTCCGGCTCCACCGGCACCGCCGGCTTCTCCAGCTCCAGCGCCGCCCGCGCCAGCTGCGTCACCGGGCGCAGGCTGCGCAGCCCCCGGTTCGGGTTCGGGTCCATCAGGTCGACGGCCGCCTCGTCCAGCGCGGTCACGGTGCCGCCCTGCACGCCCGGGTGGAACGCCCAGTGCGCCCGGTTGTCCGACCGGCCCGCGGTCCAGTGCAGCTGCACGACCCACCGGCCGTCCTCGCCGCGCCAGGCGTCCCAGCTCACGTCGCCGTAGTCCTGGCCGCGCAGGCCGAACGAGTGCGCCACGACCTCGCCGAGCGTCTGCACGTCCGGGCCGTCCTCGCGCACCGGGTGGGCCCGCTGCGCCAGCTCGGCCGTGCGCGAGCGCTCCAGCAGCACGGGGTAGGCGAACCGCTCGACGCGGTGCTTGGGGATGCCGGCCGCCAGCGCGACCTGCTCCACGGACTCGCCGGCGCGGATGCGGGCCTGGATCTCCCGCGGCCGCATCTGGCTCTCGGACTCGACCTCGATCTGCCCCAGGCGGGTGAGGTCGCCGCGCGCCGCCGCGCGCAGCCGCTCGTCCGCGGGCAGCACGAAGCGCTCGCCGCGATCCGGGTCCTCGAGGAGGACGGTCTTGCCGTCGTCTTCGAGCCCGATGACCCGCAACGCTCGCATCATGGCCTCCCGGTTGGCTCACCTCGCCGAGTACGCAAAGCTAATGCGGCGCGCCGCCTTGACGGGGGAGGCTCGCCGCGTTCACCGATATCTTCGTGTGATCTTGCCGTATGTCGCCGGTGTCCGCACGTTCGTTACCCGAAGGTTCACCCCGGGCGCGCGAAAGGGGCCTCCCGGGCGCGCCGGGAGGCCCCTTCGTGGTAGAGGCGGTCAGAGCTGCGAGACGACCCAGTCCACGGCCTTGGTCAGCGTGGTGACGTCCTCGGGCTCGACGGCCGGGAACATCGCCACGCGAAGCTGGTTGCGGCCCAGCTTGCGGTAGGGCTCCACGTCGACGACGCCGTTCGCGCGCAGCACCTTGGCCACCACCGAGGCGTCCACCGAGTCGTCGAAGTCGACCGTGCCGACGACCTGCGAGCGGTGCGCCGGGTCCGCCACGTACGGCGTCGTGTACGAGGTCGACTCGGCCCACGAGTACAGCCGCGACGACGAGTCGGCGGTCCGCTCGACCGCCCAGTCCAGCCCGCCGTTGCCCAGGATCCACTCGAGCTGGTGGTTCAGCAGGAACAGGGTGGCCAGCGACGGGGTGTTGTAGGTCTGGTCCTTGGTGGAGTTGTCCAGCGCCGTGGTCAGCGACAGGAACTCCGGCACCCACCGGCCGGACGCGCCGATCTCGGCGACCCGCTCCAGCGCGGCGGGCGACATCAGGGCGACCCACAGGCCGCCGTCGGAGGCGAAGCACTTCTGCGGCGCGAAGTAGTAGACGTCGAACTCCGACGCCGCCACGGGCAGGCCGCCCGCGCCGGACGTGGCGTCGATCGCGACCAGCGCGCCCTCCGAGCCCTCGGGCCGCGCCACCGGCACCGCGACGCCCGTCGAGGTCTCGTTGTGGGCCCAGCCGACCAGGTCGGCGCCCTCCGCGTAGGTGATCTCGGGCGCGGAACCCGGGTCGGCCTTGACCACGATCGAGTCGCCCAGGAACGGGGCGTCCGAGGTGACCTTGGCGAACTTCGAGGAGAACTCGCCGTAGGTGAAGTGCTGGGCGCGCTCGCGCACCAGGCCGAACGCGGCGGCGTCCCAGAAGGCGGTGGTGCCGCCGTTGCCCAGGACGACCTCGTAGCCCTCGGGCAGCGCGAACAGCTCGCGGAGGTTCGCGCGCACCTTGCCGACCAGGGACTTCACCGGCTTCTGCCGGTGGGAGGTGCCCATCAGCGCGGCGCCCTCGGCCGCGAGGGCCTCGAGGGCCTCGGGACGGACCTTGGAGGGCCCGCACCCGAACCGGCCGTCGGACGGCCGCAGTTCGGTGGGCAGGACCAACGTGGTCGGGTCGGCGGTCTGGGTCATCGCGGAGCCTCCGGTAGCGGGGAGGGGGTCGGCCGACCGGCGCCGTTGCCGGGGGCTCCCAGTGTTGCAGCACGGTGACGAGGAGGTGGCAACCGGGTGTCCTGGCTCACCCCGTCCTCCCAGCCGGTGGACGCCCCGGGCACGGACGGTGACCGCCGGGGGTGCGCCGGGCGGGCTCGACGGCGGGGAGCG
>NZ_JBHWIE010000125.1:0-19801 GCF_042732085.1 Actinosynnema sp. NPDC059797 | reverse complement strand
GCCCGCTAGCGGGGCGGCAGCTCCGCCGCGGCGGCGGTGTCCAGCAGCCACAGGGTGCGCTCGGTGCCGACCGCGCCCGCGGCGGGCAGGTCGACCTCACCGGCGCCACCCAGCGCGGCGGCCACGGCACCGGCCTTCGCCGCACCGGTCGTCATCAGCCACACCTCGCGCGACGCGCGGATCGCGGGCAGGCTCAGGCTCACCCTGGTCGGCGGCGGCTTGGGGCAGTTCCGCACCGCCACCACCGGGCGCTCCCGCTCGTGCACCGCCGGCGAGTCCGGGAACACCGACGCCACGTGCCCCTCCTCGCCCACGCCGAGCAGGCACACGTCGAACGCGAAGCCCTCGCCCAGCAGCTCGGCGTACGCCGCCGCGGCCGCGTCCGGGTCGTCGCCGAAACGGCCGTCCGAGGGCTCCACGACGTGCACGCGCTCGGCCGGCACGGGGATGTGGTCCAGCAGCGCCCGACGGGCCTGGGTCTCGTTGCGCTCGGGGTCGCCGGACGGCAGGAACCGCTCGTCACCCCAGTACAGCTCCACCCGCGCCCAGTCCACCGCGTCCCGCGCGGGCGTGGCGCGGACCTGCTCCAGCACGGCCGCGCCGGTCCGGCCGCCGGTCAGCACCAGGTGCGCCTCGCCGCGCGCGGCCTGGGCGTCCACCAGCGCGGTCACCAGGCGGGCGGCCGTGGCGGCGGCCAGGAGGTCACCGCCACGGTGCACCACGACTTCCGGGCGGCTCACGAACCCGCCTTCGCCTTGCCCGGGGACTTCGCCGCCTTGGCCGACGTCTTGGCCTTGCCGTCCGACGCCGCCTTGGCCTTGGCCGCGGGCTTGGTGCTCGCAGCCTTGGCGGCGGGCTTGGCGGCGGTCTTGGCGGCCGGCTTGCCGTCCGAAGCCGAAGCCGACCCCGAGGCCGCCCCCGACCCGGAGGCCGACCCCGAGGCGGGATCCGACGCCGGGGCCGACGCCTTCGCCTCGACGGGCTTGTGGTCCGGCGACACCTTCGCCACCGCGGGCTTGCGCGCGGCGGCCGGGGCGGCCTTCGGGGCGGCCTTCGGCGCGGTCCGCCCCCGCACCACCTTGCCCAGCGCCTTCAGCGCCGTGTCGTACACCTCGTCCGGGTCGAGCCGGCGCAGCTCCTCGGCCAGGCAGTCCCGCACGACGCGCCGCTGGAGCGCCACCCGCCGCTCCGGCTGGCCCGGCTGGCTCAGCGTGCCGACCTTGCCGTCCGGCCGCGACAGCTCCACCACACCGGACCGGCGCACCAGCCGCACGTCCACGATGCCCTCGCCGCGCGTGGCCTTCGTCCGCTTCACCGGCACCTTCAGGTACGCGGCGAGCCACGCGGCCAGCAGGTCGGTCGACGGCGAGTCGCTCTCCCCGCTCACCTCGGCCTCGGTGACCTTCTCGTACGGCGGCAGGTCGAACGCCGACGCCAGCATGGCCCGCCACAGCGTCAGCCGCGTCCACGCCAGGTCCGTGTCACCCGGCGTGTACGAGGTGCGCCGCTGCTCCAGCGCCTTGATCGGGTTCTTCTCGGCGGCCGCGTCGGTGATGCGGCGCTGCGCCAGCTGCCCGATCGGGTCCTCCGCGGGCACGGCGGGCGACTCGTTCGGCCACCACGCCACCACCGGGGTGTCCGGCAGCAGCAGCGGCACCACGCACGAGGCGCCCTCGTTGGCCAGCTCCCCGTACAGGCGCAGCACGATCACCTCGGACGCGCCCGCGTCGCCGCCGACGCGGATCTGCGCGTCCAGCCGCGGCGCGGCCTTGCGGGCGCCGCGGGCCACCACGATCACCCGGCAGGGGTGCTCGCGGCTGGCGTCGTTGGCCGCCTCGACGGCCTCCTCGGTCTTCGCGCCGTCGTCGGTCACGATGACCAGGGTCAGCACCCGGCCGAGGGTGACCGCGCCACCCTCCTCGCGGATCTGCACCAGCTTGCTGTTGACCTGCGACGTGGTCGTCGAGGGCAGGTCGATGATCACGGACGCCTCCAGTGCCTGCCGGTGCGGGCCAGCATCGCGTCCGCGGACGCCGGGCCCCAGGTGCCTGCCTTGTACTTCTCGGGCTCGCCGTGCGAGGCCCAGTGCCTGATCACCGGGTCGAGGATCTCCCAGGACAGCTCGACCTCGTCGTTCTTCGGGAACAGCGACGGCTCGCCGAGCAGCACGTCCAGCAGCAGCCGCTCGTAGGCCTCGGGGGACGACTCGGTGAACGCGTGGCCGTAGCCGAAGTCCATCGTGACGTCCCGGACCTCCATCGAGTTGCCGGGCACCTTCGAGCCGAACCGCATGGTCACGCCCTCGTCCGGCTGCACCCGCACGACCAGGGCGTTCTGCCCCAGCTCCTCGGTCGCGGTGTCGTCGAACGGCAGGTGCGGCGCCCGCTTGAACACCACGGCCACCTCGGTGACGCGGCGCCCGAGGCGCTTGCCGGTGCGCAGGTAGAACGGCACGCCGGCCCAGCGGCGGGTGTTGACCTCGACGGTGATGGCCGCGTAGGTCTCGGTGGTCGAGTCCTTGGCGAACCCGCCCTCCTCCAGCAGGCCGGGCACCTTCTGCCCGCCCTGCCAGCCGCCGGTGTACTGGCCGCGGGCGCTGGTCTCGTCGAACGGCGTGATCGCCCGGGTCGCGGAGAGGACCTTCACCTTCTCCGCGCGCAGGTCGCTCGGCCGGAACGAGACCGGCTCCTCCATCGCGGTCAGCGCGAGCAGCTGGAGCAGGTGGTTCTGGATCACGTCCCGCGCCGCGCCGATGCCGTCGTAGTAGCCCGCGCGACCGCCCAGGCCGATGTCCTCGGCCATGGTGATCTGCACGTGGTCGACGTAGTTGGCGTTCCAGATGGGCTCGTAGAGCTGGTTGGCGAAGCGCAGCGCCAGGATGTTCTGGACCGTCTCCTTGCCGAGGTAGTGGTCGATGCGGAACACCGACTCCTCGGGGAAGACGTCGTTGACGGTCTTGTTCAGCTGCCTGGCGCTGTTCAGGTCGTGGCCGAACGGCTTCTCGATGACCACCCGGCGCCACTGGCCCGGGTTGTCGGTCGGCGGCGTGGCCAGGCCCGCGCGCTTGAGCTGGTTGACCACCGTGGTGAACGCGCTGGGCGGCACCGACAGGTAGAACGCGTGGTTGCCGCCCGTGCCGCGCTCGCGGTCCAGGTCGGACAGCGTGGCGGCCAGCGTGTCGAACGCGGAGTCGTCGTCGAAGGTGCCCTGGACGAACCGGATGCCCTCGGCGAGCTGGTCCCAGACCTCCTGCCGGAACGGCGTGCGGGCGTGCTCCTTGACCGCGGAGTGCACGACCTGCATGAAGTCCTGGTCGGCCCAGTCGCGGCGGGCGAAGCCGACGAGCGCGAAGCCCGGCGGCAGCAGGCCGCGGTTGGCCAGGTCGTAGATCGCGGGCATGAGCTTCTTGCGCGACAGGTCACCCGTCACGCCGAAGATCACCAGGCCCGAGGGCCCGGCGATCCGGGGGAGCCGCTTGTCCCGCGGGTCCCGCAGCGGGTTGCGCTTGGCGGAAGGCGCAGTCACGAACCGTCCTCCTGGATTGCCTCGACGAGCTGCGCCAGCCCGGCGACGCGGTCGGTCAGGTGCAGCCGCAGCACCGGCCGGCCGTGCTCGGCCAGCACCTGGCCGTCGCCCAGCGCCTGCGCCAGTTGCAGCGTGCTCAGGTCGTAGGGGCGGCCCGGCACGTCCAACGACGTCTCCGAAGCCCCGGTGAGCTGGAGGAACACGCCGTTCTGGTGGCCGCCCTTGTGGTACTGGCCGGTGGAGTGCAGGAACCGCGGTCCCCAGCCGAAGGTGGTCTGGAGGTGTGAACGGCGGGCCAACTCCGGGCGAACCAGGGCGAACGAGGCGTCGTCGATCCGGTCCAGGTACGCCTGCACCGACAGGTAGCCGTGCTCCGGGGACGCCGCGACCAGCGCCTTGATCGCCTCGGCGACGGTCTTGACGTCCGGCGACAGCCAGCCCTCGCTCGGGTACGCCTCGATCGGGCCGTCGGTGAACGCGGGCGTCGCCGAGGACGCGGCGGGGGAGTCCAGCAGCGACCGGGCCGCCTTCTTCGCCGCCTCCACGTCCGGCTGGTCGAACGGGTTGATCTCCAGCACGCGGCCCACCAGCGCGGTCGCGTACTCCCACACCAGGAACTGCGCGCCGAGCCTGCCCTCGACGGCGAGCGTGGACGAGCCGGTGGCCGGGCCGATCGCGACGGTCGTGGCGTCCGAGCGGGCGTCCGAGAAACCGGGCGCGCCCGGACCCTCGACGACCACCGGCAGCAGGCCGGTGCCGTCCTTGCCGGTCGACTCGGCGATGAGCTGCTCGGCCCAGTCGCCGAAGCCGGAGATGCCCGAGCCGGTGTCGGCGAACACGACCTTCTCGGCGCCGTGCGCGTGGGCCACCGCGAACGTCGCGGCCAGCACCACCGCCGGGTTGTCCGGCGAGTCCGCCGAGACCAGCGGCGCGACGGCGGCCGCGTCGTCCAGCAGCGCGCCGACGTCCGCGCCGGCCAGGCCCGAGGGGACCAGGCCGAACGCGGTCAGCGCCGAGTAGCGGCCGCCCACGTTCGGGTCGGCCAGGAACACCTTGCGGTAGCCGGCCTCCCGGGCCGCCGCCTCCAGCGGCGAGCCCGGGTCCGTCACCACGACGATCCGCGAGGCGGCGTCGACGCCCTTGGCGGCGAACGCCTCCTCGAAGATCCGCCGGTGGCTGTCCGTCTCGACGGTGCCGCCCGACTTCGACGACACCACCAGCACGGTCCGCTCCAGGTCGCCCTCCAGCGCGTCGGCGACCTGGCCCGGGTCGGTGGTGTCGAGCACGACCAGCGGCACGCCCGCCGTGCCGGTGATCACCTCGGGGGCCAGCGAGGAGCCGCCCATGCCGGCGAGGACCACGCGGTCCACGCCCTCCGCGTGCAGCTCCTCGCGCAGCGCGGTGATCTCGGCCACCAGCGGGCGCGACGTCTCGTGCAGCGTCGTCCACGACAGGCGGATCGACGCCTCCGGCTCCGCCGCGGGGCCCCACAGGGTGGCGTCCCCGGCGGCGAGCCTGCTCGGCGCCGAGTCCCGGACCAGGTCACCGATGACGGTGTCGACCTGGTCCTGGTTCGGTGTGCGGACGATCTCCACGGAGATCACCTCGGTCATGTTGTCCTCGTCCTCAGCCCTTGGCCTGGTCCAGCTGTCCGGTCACCGTCTCCAGCAGCTCCGCCCAGGACTTCTCGAACTTGTCCACGCCCTCGGTCTCCAGGGTGATGAACACGTCGTCCAGGTCGATGCCGACCTCGACGAGCGAGTCGAAGACCTCCTGGGCCTGGGCGGCCCGCCCGGTCACGGTGTCGCCCTCGATCTTGCCGTGGTCGGCGACCGCGTGCAGGGTCTTCTCGGGCATCGTGTTGACCGTGTCGGCCACGACCAGCTGGTCCACGTAGCGCGTGTCGGAGTACGCCGGGTCCTTGACGCCGGTGGACGCCCACAGCGGGCGCTGCGCGCGGGCGCCGTCGGCGGCCAGCGCCTCCCAGCGGGCGCCCCGGAACGTCTCCTCGAACGCCGCGTAGGCCAGCACGGCGTTGGCGATGGCCGCCTTGCCGCGCAGGTCCTCGGCCCGGGGGTCGTCCAGCGCGTCCAGCCGCTTGTCGATCTCGGTGTCCACGCGGGACACGAAGAACGAGGCGACGGAGTGGATGGTGCGCAGGTCGTGGCCGTTGGCCTTGGCCTGCTCCAGGCCCGCGATGAACGCCTCCATCACGTGGCGGTAGCGCTCGACGGAGAAGATCAGCGTGACGTTGACGCTGACACCCTCGGCCAGGGTCCGGGTGATCGCGGGCAGGCCCTCGACCGTGGCCGGGATCTTGACCATCAGGTTGGGCCGGTCGACGGTCTTCCACAGGTCGAGCGCCTCGGCCGCGGTGCGCTCGGTGTCGTTGGCCAGGCGCGGGTCGACCTCGATCGACACGCGGCCGTCGACGCCGTCGGTGGCGTTGTAGACGTCGCGGAACAGGTCGCACGCGTTGCGCACGTCGGTCGTGGTGACCTCGCGCACGGTGGCGTCGGTGTCCGCGCCGCGGGCGGCCAGCTCGCGGACCTGCTCGTCGTAGGCCGTGCCCTTGGACAGGGCGGCGGCGAAGATCGTCGGGTTCGTGGTCACGCCGACCACGTTCCGGTCGGCGATCAGGCCCGCCAGGTTGCCCGTGTTCAGCCGCTCGCGGGACAGGTCGTCCAGCCAGATCGACACGCCCGCCGAGCTGAGGTCGGCCAGTGGGTTGCTGCTCATGTCGTCATCTCCCTGCGAAGAAGTCTCTTAGCGGGTCCGGGACAGCGACCGCCGCGCCGCCGCGACGACGTTCTCGGTCGTGAAGCCGAACTCGCGGAACAGCGTCTGGTAGTCCGCGGAGGCGCCGAAGTGCTCGATGGAGACGATCTCGCCCGCGTCGCCCGCGAAGCGGTACCACGGCTGGGCGATGCCCGCCTCGACGATCACGCGCGCCTTGACCGCGGCCGGCAGCACGCTCTCGCGGTAGGACTCGTCCTGGGCGTCGAACCACTCCACGCACGGCATGGACACCACGCGGGTGGCGATGCCCTCGGACTCGAAGACCTTCCGGGCCTCGACCGCGATCTGGAGCTCGGAGCCGGTGGCGACGAGGATCAGCTCCGGCTCGCCCTCGCCCTCCAGGACGTAGCCGCCGCGCGCCACGCCCTCGGTCGCCTTCTCCTTGGTCCCGACGAGCACCGGCAGGTTCTGCCTGGTCAGCGCCAGGCCGACGGGGCCGTTGCGGCGCTCGACGGTCGCCTTCCAGGCCGCGGCGGTCTCGTTGGCGTCGCCGGGGCGCACCACGTGCAGGCCCGGGATGGCGCGCAGCGCGGCCAGGTGCTCGATCGGCTGGTGCGTGGGGCCGTCCTCGCCCAGGCCGATGGAGTCGTGCGTCCACACGTAGACGGCGGGCGACTTCATCAGCGCGGCCAGCCGGACCGCCGGGCGCATGTAGTCGCTGAACACCAGGAACGTGCCGCCGTACGGGCGGGTCGGGCCGTGCAGCGCGATGCCGTTGAGGATCGCGCCCATGGCGTGCTCGCGGACGCCGAAGTGCAGCGTGCGGCCGTACGGAGCGGCGTTCCACATCTTGGTGGAGATCGTCTCGGGGCCGAACGAGTCGGCGCCCTTCATCGTGGTGTTGTTCGACTCGGCCAGGTCGGCCGAACCGCCCCACAGCTCCGGCAGCACGTCGCGCAGCGCGTTCAGCACCTCGCCGGACGCCTTGCGGGTGGCCACGCCCTTGGGGTCCGGGTCCCAGGACGGCAGGGCGTCGGTCCAGCCGTCGGGCCGCTCGTCGGCCAGCAGGCGGTCCAGCAGCGCCTTGCGCTCCGGGTTCGCCTCGGCCCACGCGTCGAACGACTTCTGCCACTCGGCGCGGGCCTGCTCGCCGCGCTTGACCACGGCGCGGGTGTGCTCCAGCACCTCGGGCGCGACCTCGAAGGTCTGCTCCGGGTCGAAGCCCAGGATCCTCTTGACCTCGGCGACCTCGTCGGCGCCCAGCGCCGCGCCGTGGGCCGCGCCGGTGTTCTGCTTGTTCGGCGCCGGGTAGCCGATGATCGTGCGCAGCAGGATGAACGACGGCCGGTCGACCTCGGCCTTGGCGTTCTCCAGCGCCTCCAGGATCCCGGCGACGTTCTCGCCGCCCTCGACGACCTGGACGTGCCAGCCGTACGCCTCGTAGCGCTTCGCGGTGTCCTCGGACAGCGCGATGGTGGTGTCGTCCTCGATGGAGATCTTGTTGTCGTCGTAGACCACCGTCAGGTTGCCCAGCTTCTGGGTGCCGGCCAGCGACGACGCCTCGCTGGTCACGCCCTCCTCGATGTCGCCGTCGGAGGCGATCACGAAGATGTGGTGGTCGAACGGGCTCTCGCCGACCGGGGCGTCCGGGTCGAACAGGCCGCGCTCGCGGCGGGCGGCCATCGCCATGCCGACCGCGGAGGCCAGGCCCTGGCCCAGCGGGCCGGTGGTGATCTCCACGCCGGGGGTGTGGCGGTGCTCGGGGTGGCCCGGGGTCTTCGAGCCCCAGGTGCGCAGCGCCTTCAGGTCGTCCAGCTCCAGGCCGTAGCCGTTGAGGAACAGCTGGACGTAGAGCGTCAGGCTGGAGTGGCCGGCGCTGAGCACGAACCGGTCGCGGCCGAGCCAGTCGCCGTCCGCGGGGTCGTGCCGCATCACGCGCTGGAACAGCGCGTAGGCCAGCGGCGCGAGGCTCATCGCGGTGCCGGGGTGGCCGTTGCCCACCTTCTGCACCGCGTCCGCGGCCAGCACGCGCGCGGTGTCGACGGCCCGCTTGTCCAGATCGGTCCAGTCCTCGGGCAGGTGGGCTTCGGTCAACCGGGCGATGTCATCGGTGACGGACACTGACTTCCAGCTCCAAACTCGCATAGGCGGCTACGGGTGACGGCTGGCGGTGAACTCAATCGTTTCCGTCAGGTCCGATCCGCGGTTACCAAGGTCCACCGGCAAGCCTAGTCCGGCCAGCGGACGCTCGTGTCGTTACACGCTCTGTGGGCGTAGGCACAGGCGTAGTTCGTGCGATCGAGGAGTACCCGAACGGGCTGTCCGGGGAACGCCTGGTTACGATCTGCGCATCCCCCTTGACCCCGACGAGGAGCGCCCTGCGATGAGTGCCGTCACCGAGGCCCCGGCGCGGTCGCCCCGACAGGTCGTCGGGGCGTACGTGGCGCTGACCAAGCCGCGGGTGATCGAGCTGCTGCTGATCACCACGATCCCGGCGATGCTGCTGGCCCAGCGCGGCCTGCCGCCGCTGTGGCTGATCGCGTGCACCCTGGCGGGCGGCACCCTGGCGGCGGGCTCGGCGAACGCGCTGAACTGCTACGTCGACGCCGACATCGACTCGGTGATGAAGCGCACCAGCGCCCGGCCGCTGGCGAAGGACTCGATCCCGCCGCGCAACGCGCTGATCTTCGGCATCGTGCTCGGCGTGGTCTCGTTCGCCTTCCTGTGGCTGACCACGAACCTCATGTCGGCCGCGTTCGCGGTGGCCACGATCCTGTTCTACATCTTCGTCTACACCCTGGTGCTCAAGCGCCGGACCTCGCAGAACATCATCTGGGGCGGCATGGCCGGCTGCATGCCGGTGATCATCGGCTGGTCCGCGGTGACCGGCACGGTGGCGTGGCCCGCCCTGGTGATGTTCGGCGTGATCTTCTTCTGGACGCCGCCGCACACGTGGGCGCTCGCGATGAAGTTCAAGGAGGACTACGCGCGGGCCGGCGTGCCGATGCTGCCCGTGGTGGCCACCGCGCAGCAGGTCACCAGGCAGATCGTCATCTACTCCTGGGTCACGGTGGTGTGCACGCTGCTGCTGGCGCCGGTCACCTCGTGGATCTACGTCGCGGTGGCCGCCGCGTCCGGCCTGTGGTTCGTGGTGTTCGCGCACCGGCTGCACGGCGTCGTGCGGCGCGGCGGCTCGACCAACACCATGAAGTTCTTCCACCTGTCGAACCTCTACCTGATGCTGGTGTTCTGCGGGCTCGCCGTGGACGCCGTGGTGGGCCTCCCGGTGCTCGGCTGGCCGTTCTGACCCCTCGGACGAGCCGCCCTTCGCACACCTACCGGTGAATGCGGAGGGCGGCTTCGTCACCGAGAGTGGTCAGGACACCGCCGAGAGCAGCTCCGCGACGCTGGGGTCGTCCAGCGACTCCACGATGCACGACCACAGCTCCAGGTTGGCCGTCGCCCACCGCGAGTAGGTGGCCGCCGCCTCCGGGTCGTAGAAGTAGTAGCCCTCGTCGTGCTTGTCCCGCTGCTCGCCGACGATCTTGTGCGCCAGCTCCCGCAGCGTGATGCCGTTCTCCTCCAGGTAGCGGGGCGCGAGCACCACCGGCGTCACCGGCAGCGCCTTGAACAGGGTGTCCGCGTCGGACAGGGCCTGCGCCTCGGGGGAGATGTGGCGGTCCCGGGTGCGCATCTCGGCCTCCTCGACCACCCGGTCGACGCGCCGCGCGACGTCGTCGGGCACCCCGGCGCGGGCCAGGATGTCCAGCCGCAGCCGGCGGCCGTCGACCGGCAGCGAGTTGCGCCGGACCATGTAGTTGACGTCGTGCACCAGGGCCGCGACCTCGACCAGCGGCACGTCCGCGCCGTTGCGCCGGGCGAAGTGGACCGACTTGTCGCGCACGAAGCTGACGTGGTGCCAGCCGTGGAACTGGAGCTTCGGCGCGAGGTCGCGGCACAGCCGCCACACCTCGCGCTCCACCTCGGAGATCGCCTGCGCCGTGACCGTGCTCGTGACAGTGCTCATTGGACCCTCCCGTGCCGGGTGGGCCGATGGTAGAGGCGCGGTGGTCCTCCGGGCCGTCACATGCTGTTCGTGAGGTCCTCCAACCTCGCCTCGACGGGCACGTGGCGGTGGCTGGTGCGGGTGTCCGGGTCGAAGCTCAGGCTCCAGGGGCGGACCGCGCGGGACTTGACCAGGAACGTCATGGTGTCGTCCGCGGCCTCGGGGATGCGGTGGAACTCGTGGGCCAGCATGGTGCCCGAGTGGCCCTCCACCGCCTCGGCCCGGCGCAGCAGCGTGGTCGACAGGATCGCCGCGTCGTCGTCCGCCACCTCCGCGCTGAACCGTTCGTGCAGGTAGGAGCCCTGCAGGAGGACGGTGCAGAAGTGGTAGCGGTGGTTGTGCACGGAGTCGGCGTAGCCCTGCCGCCAGTCCCGCTGCGGCTTGTACTCGTGCAGCCAGAACGTGAACGGCTCGGCCGGCTCGTCGCGCAGGCACCACGCGAAGTGCGTCGTCGTCTCCCGCGACCTGGCCGCCACGCGCACCTGCTCCTGCGGGGAGAGGGCGCGGAGGTGCCCGCGCAGCCTCTCCCGCAGGCCAGGCCGACCGGCCCATTCCCGGAACCGCCGTTCGACGTGGCTCCAGTGGTCGACGACAGGGGGGTCGGCCACGGAGATGAGGGTGGCGAGCTCCGCCAGGGCGGAGGTCCCGGTGAACTCGGTCAGCACGGTTTATCAGCTCCCCAACTGAGCGGTGGCGGCGAATTCCTTGCGGAACCGGTGGAACTTCCCCTCGAGCGCCCGGAACCCGTCGTCGCCGAGCCAGGTCCCGGTGATCTTCTCGAAGAGGGCGAGGAAATCGGCCCGCGTGGTGCCCGGCGTGATGACGACGTGGAGCCCTGCCTTGGAATTGCTGATGCGCAGGAACTCGGCGCGTTCCATGCCGTAGATGAACGAGCCCTCGGTGAAGCGCAGCGTGCGCGGGTACAGGCGGACCACGTCCGCGCTGGTGTTGCTGTAGAGGGTCAGCCACACGCTGTCGTCGAACAGCTCCATCCGGTCCAGCGGCGGGTCCGACACGATGGTCAGGTCGATGCGCGAGCAGCGGCCCCTGGCCAGGAACAGGCCGACCAGGCCGACGTGGATCTGCTCGCGCAGCCGCGCCACGATCGTGTCGTAGTCGCCGTCCGCGCCCTCGTGGCGCAGCAGGTAGCGGGCGCGGCCGCTGATCGCGTCCTCGTCCCTCGGGTCGGCCAGGACGGCCCTGAGCTCGCACTCCGCCTGCGACAGCAGGAGCCGGCAGGCCGCGTAGCGACCCGCGAAGCCCCGGAACGCGTACAGCCGGGTCCGCTCCAGGTCCTGCATCATCACCTGGTTGAACGCCGGGTCGGGCTTGGCGGTGGGCTCGAACACGTGGCTGGGGAAGAACTCGCGGTCGAGCGCCCGGTACTCGGCGGTCAGCTGGTGCAGCGCCTTCCTGCTCTCCTCGACGACCGGCTCCACCAGCGACCGGCGGGCGGCCGTGCTGGTGAGCAGCGTCTGCCAGAACCCGACCACCGCCGAGATCAGGGTGCTGGTGCCGGCCGTGGTGAGGAAGGAGCGCATTCCGCCCGGTTCCATCGGGCTGGAAATGGCCAGACAGGTCCCGGAGATCACGACGAGGGTCAGCAGCAGCAGGCCCGTCCGGGTCCAGAACAATTCCTGCAACAAATTGCTGCGGACGCCCTTCGGCTCCGCGCGCACGGGGTCACCTCCCTGAAGTCGCCACTCGATCGGCCGAATGCTCTCGGTATCCGATCAAGCGCGCGCAGTTACTGTACGCGCCGGTACGCAACGGCGGAAGCGGTAATTAGTGGCACGTTTGCGGATTCAATCGGAGATCAATGACAGCGCACCGTGACCGGCGTTGGGCCTGCTGGTGGGCCCTGCGGCGCGTCCTCCGGGGTCGCACCCTAGGCTCGGCAACCATGCGTACTGTCGGCCGTACGGCCCTGGCCCTCGCGTCCCTGTTGTCCGCCGGTCTGGCGCTCACCGCGTGCACCGCTAGCGACCGGCCGTCCACCCTCACCAACACCCCGAACGCGACCGTCCCGGCTCCCGAGGAGGCCGCGCCCACCGAGGCCGAGCTGCCCGAGCCGAGCGGTCCGCCGTGCGAGGACTCGGCGTACCAGGTGACGGGCGCGGCGGGCGAGGAGCCGACCATCACGGTCCCCACCGGCTGCACGCCGAAGGACGGCCTGCTCGTCAAGGACATCACCGAGGGCACCGGCCCGGAGATCAAGACCGGCTCCACGGCCTCGATCAACTACGTGCTGGCGACCTTCCGCGACCAGCGGACCCGCGAGTCGTCCTGGGGCAGCCAGCCGTTCGAGGTCCAGGACATCGGCCAGGCGCGGGTCATCCAGGGCTGGAACCAGGGCCTGATCGGCCTCAAGGAGGGCGGGCGGCGCCTGCTCGTCGTGCCGCCGGACCTGGGCTACCCCAACGGCAGCGGCGACATCCAGCCCGGCGAGACGCTGATCTTCGTGCTCGACGCGGTCGCGGTCCAGGAGGGCTGACCCGGTGCGCGGGGGCCTCGGCGGCGCGCCGGGGCCCCACGCGCGTCGGGGTGGGGGTGTCGGGGCAGTAGCGTCAGGGCAGGAGCAGCAGCTTGCCCGTGGTGCGGCGGCCCTCCAGGTCCTCGTGCGCCCGCCGCGCCTCGGCCAGCGGGTAGCGCCCGCCGACCCGCACCCGCAGCGACCCGTCCGCGACGGCCGCGAACAGCTCGCCCGCCCGCCACTCCAGCTCCTCGCGGGTGGCCACGTGCGCGCCCAGCGACGGCCGGGTCAGGAACACCGAGCCGGCCTGGTTGAGCCGCTGCGGGTCGAACGGCGGCACCGCGCCGCTGGACCCGCCGAACAGCGCCAGCACCCCGCGCGGCCGCAGGCTCGCCAGGCTCCCGTCGAACGTGGTCCGGCCCACGCCGTCGTAGACGGCCGCGACACCGGCGCCGCCGGTCAGCCGCCGCACCTCGGGCGCGAAGTCGACCCGGTCGTACCGGATCACCTCGTCCGCGCCCGCCTCCCGCGCCAACGCCTCCTTGGCCCCGGTCGACACCGTGCCGATGACCCGCGCGCCCCGCGCCTTGGCCAGCTGCACCAGCAGCAGCCCGACACCGCCCGCGGCGGCGTGCACGAGCACCGAGTCACCCTCCCGGACCGGGTAGGTCGAGGCGACCAGGTAATGCGCGGTGAGGCCCTGGAGCATCAGCGCGCCCGCCGTCTCGTCGTCCACGCCCTCCGGCACCACCACCGCGCCCGACGCCGGCACCACGGCCCGCTCCGCGTAGCTGCCGGGCGCCTGGGACCACGCCACCCGGTCGCCCACCGCGAAACCCGACACGTCCGGGCCCACCGCGCTCACCCGACCGGTGCCCTCCAGGCCCACCACGAACGGCAGCGGCAGCGGGTAGCGGCCCTCCCGGTGGTAGCAGTCGATGAAGTTCACCCCCGCCGCGGCCACGTCCACCAGCAGCTCACCCGCGCCGGGCGAGCGCTCCTCGACGTCGGTGAACTCCAGCGCCTCGGGGCCACCCGTCGCGCGCACCACCACTGCCTTCGGCATCCGCCGTCCTCCGTCCACACCTGAAGGGGCCTACGTCAGGGGCCAACCGGCGGCGGCCGCCCCCTGTTCCGGGTCTCACCCGCCGAGCACGACCCGGCGCGCCAGTCCCAGCGGCAGCGCGCCCGACCCGGCGATGGTGTCGTGGAACTCGCGCAGCGACCCGGTGTGCTCGGCGCGGATGCGGTCGATCTCCAGCGCGCCGGTCAGGTAGGACGGCGCCTGCGTCGGCCACGCGCAGTACCGGTTGACCTCGCCGACCGCCGTGCCCGGCGTCAGCGACGCCTTGGTCGACATGAACTCCTCGGCCTCCTCGACGCCCATGTCGCCGCAGTGCAGGGCGGTGTCCACGACCATCCGCGCCGCCCGGAACAGCCGCGCCTCCACGTGCGCCAGCTCCTGGGCCCGCGTGGTGAAGAAGCCGTGCTCGCGCAGCAGCTTCTCCGAGTAGAGCGCCCAGCCCTCGGAGAAGTAGGGCGTGCGGAACACCTTGCGCACCGGCCGGTCCTGCGCGGCCAGCCACGACAGGTGCCAGTGGTGGCCGGGGTAGGCCTCGTGCACCGCGATCGTGGCCAGCTGGGCCCGCGAGTTGGTGCGCAGCCGCTGCTCCACCTCCTCGGCGGTGAACCCCTCCGGCGGGAACGGCACGAAGAAGTGGCCGGTCCGCTGGTCGGTCAGCGGCGGCGGCGACATGTAGGAGGCCACCGCCAGCACCGGGCGCTGGAACGAGGGCGAGGGCACCACCCGGCACTCCTCGCCCTCGGCCAGCGTCACCAGGCCGTGCTCGACCAGGAACGCCCGCGCCCGCCGCGTCTCCGCCTCGTACTCCGCCCGCATCGCCTCCGGCGTCGGCGGGAAGTCGTCCTGGAGCCCCGCCATCACCGAGTGCCAGTCGTCCGACCCGGCCAGCTCCCGCATCTCGGCTTCCAGCTCGGCGTAGGCGGCCTTGCCGCGCTCGTGCAGCTCCTCCGCGCCGTAGCCCAGCACCTCCTGCTCGCGCAGCAGCGTCGAGTACAGCCGCTCGCCCATGCGCCAGTCGCCGGTCGCCCGCTCCGCGAACCCGTCGAGGAACGCGGCCAGCTCGTCGAACGCCCGCGCGGCCGGCTCCGCGGCCTCCGCCAGCTCCGCCCGCAGCGCCGGGTCGGCCACCTCGGCGGGCAGCGTGCCGGTCAGGAACGCCCGCCCGGTCCTGGCCTGGGCCGCGGCGCGCAGCACGATCTTCGGCGACGCCAGCGCCGGGTCCAGGTTCGCGCGGCACGCGGCGAGCACCGACGGCACCTCGGCCAGCCGCTTCACCACGCTCGCCACCAGCTCCGGCTCCGGCCGCAACCGGTTCAGGAACGCGCTGAACAGCGGGAACAGCACCGCCCCGGTGTAGACCGACGGGTCACGCCGCCACGCGGGCCACGACGCCTTCGCCCGCACGCCGCGCAGCACGGCGACCACCAGGTCGCGGTCGACCGATTCCTGGAGGTCGTCGGTCTCCAGGGAGGTGAACCGGTCGAGCCACGAGCCGGCCTCGCGCTCGTGATCGGCGAACGCGGTGGCGGTGAAGTCGCCGAGCGTGTGGTCGTGGGCCAGTGAGCCGAGCATCGCCGCGTTCCCGGGAGCGCGGTCGAAGTGCCAGGCAAGGAACTCGCCGATCAGTCGGTCGGCCTCGGTCTTCGCAGTCACGAGCACGGAAGTTACCCGCTGGTCCGGGGGACCGCCCGGACCCGCAAAACCGGTTGGGCCTTGCCGGTTGACGGTTTAGGTTCTCGCCACGTCGAGGGGGTGACCGGTGATGAGGCACGGCAGCGAGGAATTCGCCGAGATCGCGCGGCGCGGCACGATCCTGCGCACGCAGGTCGGCTCGGGCGTGCACGGCACGGCGATCGAGGGCACCGACGACCGCGACGAGATGGGCGTCTGCGTCGAGCCGCCGGAGTACGTCATCGGCCTGCGCCGCTTCGAGCAGTACATCTTCCGGACGGCCGTGGCCCGCACCGGCGTGGAGAACACGCCGTCCGCCGCCGGGGACTTGGACCTCGTCGTCTACTCGCTCCGCAAGTGGCTGCGCCTGGCGCTCCAGGGCAACCCGACCGTGCTGATCCCGCTGTTCGCCCCCGACCACGAGGTGGTGTCCGCGACCGGGCTCGGGCACGACCTGCGCGCCAACGCGGACATGATCGTCTCCCGCCGGGCGGGGCGCCGGTTCCTCGGCTACCTGCACAGCCAGCGGCGGCGCATGGTGGACGGCGCGGTCGCCCGGCGCGTCAACCGCCCGGAGCTGGTGGCGCGGCACGGCTTCGACACGAAGTACGCGGGCCACATGGTCCGCCTGGGCGTGCAGGGCGTGGAGCTGCTGGAGACCGGCCGCATCACGCTGCCGGTGCCGGAGCCCTGGCTGACCTGGATCCGCGACCTGCGCCAGGGCGGGCACACGGCGCGGGAGGCGCTGGACGCGGCCGAGGAGCTGGAGGCGAGGCTGGTGACGTTGATCTCCTCGTCCGACCTGCCGGAGGAACCCGACCACCACCGGGCGGACAAGTGGCTGATCAGCGCCTACGAGTCGGTGTGGGCGTCCTGGTGAGCGCCGCCACGTGCGCGGAAGTTACCGGCAGGTTCTAGTCTGGGCGGCGTGGCTGAGGAGAAGAAGACCGACGCGAAGAAGGTCGGCCGCGCGGTGAAGACCGCCTCGGAGTTCGTGGCCGCGCACGGCAAGCCGGCGCGCGCGGTCGTCGAGCCCGTCGGGCGGGCCGGGGCCCGGCTCGTGCTGGTCGGTGACGACGGCGCCATGGGCGACGTGTTCCTGCCGGACGTGGCGACGGCCGAGGCGGTCGTCGAGGCGACCCCGGACCTGGAGAAGCACGACTGGGACCGCGAGACGACCGCCGCGGTGAAGATCGGTCCCGCCCACCGCCGCAAGATGGCGGGCCGGTGAAGGTCCTCTTCGCCACCTGCGCCGAGCTGCCCGCCGGCGACGGCGACGACGACGCGCTGTTCGACGCCCTGGCCGACGTCGGCGTGCACGCCGCCTGGGTGGAGTGGGGCACGCCGGTCGAGGCCGACCTGGTCGTGCTGCGCGCCACCTGGGACTACACCGAGCGGCTGCCGGAGTTCCTGTCCTGGTGCGACGCGCAGCCCGCCCTGGTCAACCCGGCGGGCGTGGTGCGCTGGAACACCGACAAGTCCTACCTGCTGGACCTCGCGCGGGCGGGCGTGCCGGTGGTGCCGACGACCCTGGCGGAGCCCGGGTTCACCGACTGGCCGGACGGCGAGTTCGTGGTGAAGCCGACCGTCGGCGCGGGCTCCCGGGGCGCGCTGCGCGTCGCGGCCGGGGACCACGGGGCCGCGGCGCGGCACCTGGCCGGGCTGGGCGTGCGCGCGATCGTGCAGCCGTACCAGGCGAACGTGGACGCGGTCGGCGAGACGGCGCTGGTGTTCCTCGGCGGCCAGTACTCGCACGCCTTCACCAAGGGCGCGATGCTCACCCCGGACGCCGAGTACGACGAGTCCGGGCTCTACGTGGTGGAGCGGCTGGCCGGCGCGTCGCCGTCGGCCGCGCAGCGGCGGGTCGCCGAGGACGTGCTGGACGCGGCCGCCGCGCTGACAGGCCTGGCCCGCCACGACCTGCTGTACGCGCGGGTGGACCTGGTGCCGGGCGCGGACGGCTCGCCCCTGCTGCTGGAGCTGGAGCTGGTCGAGCCGTCGCTGGGCTTCCGGCAGACCGACGCGACCGCGCCGCTCCGCTTCGCCTCGGCGGTGCGGGCCGCGCTGGCGCGCCGGTAGGACCGGGCCGACGGGGTCGCGCTGGCAGGGACCGCGCCGGCGAGGTCGCGGCGGCCGGGACCGCGCCGGCGACCCCGCGCCGGCGACCCCGCGCCGGCGTCACCTCAGCCCGGACCCGATCCCGGTCAGCGCGCGGACCTCCATCTCGGCCTGCTTGGCCGGGTCGGCCTCCTCCTTGGACAGCACCGTGCCCAGGTACCCGCACAGGAACGAGAACGGGATCGACACCAGGCCCGGGTTGCTCAGCGGGAACCAGGCGAAGTCCACGTCCGGGAAGATCGAGTTCCGCGCGCCGGACACGGCGGGGGAGAAGGCCAGCAGCAGGATGCACGAGCCGAGCCCGCCGTAGATCGCCCACAGGGTGCCGTTGGTGTTGAAGCGCTTCCAGAACATCGAGTAGATGATCGTGGACAGGTTCGCCGACGCCGCCAGCGCGAACGCCAGCGCCACCAGGAACGCCACGTTCTGCCCGTTGGCCGCGATGCCGCCGCCGATCGCCAGCAGGCCGACCACGACCGCGGTCAGCCGGGCCACCCTGATCTCCGACCGCGGGTCGGCCTGGCCGCGCTTGATCACGTTGGCGTACACGTCGTGCGCGAACGACGCCGACGCGGTCAGCGTCAGGCCCGCCACCACCGCGAGGATCGTCGCGAACGCCACCGCGCTCACCACGCCCAGCAGCACCGAGCCGCCGATCTCGTAGGCCAGCAGCGGCGCGGCCGAGTTCTCGCCGCCCGGCGCCTTGGAGATGTCGCTCGCGCCGACCAGCGCCAGCGCGCCGAAGCCGATCACCAGGGTGCACAGGTAGAACGTGGCCATCATCCACGTCGCCCACACCACCGAGCGGCGCGCCTCGCGCGCGTTGGGCACCGTGTAGAACCGCATCAGCACGTGCGGCAGCGACGCGGTGCCCAGCACCAGCGCGAGCGCCAGCGAGATGAAGTCCAGCCTGGCCAGCGGCGTGCCGCCGTACCGGGCGCCCGGCTCCAGCACCTGCGGGCCCAGCGGGGTGTTGCGCGACGCGGTCTCCAGGATCGACGACAGGCTGAACCCGAACTTGCCCAGCAGGAACACCGACATCAGGGTCACGCACAGCACCAGCAGCACGGCCTTGATGATCTGCACCCAGGTGGTGCCCTTCATGCCGCCCAGCAGCACGTACAGCACCATGACCACGCCCACCACCGCGATGACGACCGCCTGGCCGCCCTTGGTGTGCACGTCCAGCAGCAGCGCCATCAGCGCGCCCGCGCCCGCCATCTGCGCGATCATGTAGAACAGCGAGATCACCAGCGTCACGTTCGCCGCCGCCGCGCGCACCGGGCGCTGCCGCATCCGGAACGCGAGCACGTCCCCCAGGGTGAACCGGCCGGTGTTGCGCAACCGCTCCGAGATGATCATCAGGCCCATCAGCCAGGAGACCACCCAGCCGATGGAGTACAGGAACCCGTCGTAGCCGTTGACCGCGATGCTGCCCGAGATGCCCAGGAACGACGCGGCGGACAGGAAGTCGCCCGACAGCGCGATGCCGTTCTGCGGCCCGGTGAAGCTGCTGCCCGCGGCGTAGTAGTCCGACGCGGTGCTGTTGCGGGCGCCCGCCCGGTACACGACGTAGAGCGTGATCAGCACGAAGACGCCGAACACGCCGAGGTTGATCGCGGTGTTGCCGCCCATCAGGCGCGCTCCTCGTCGGTCAGCGCGCGGACCGCGGCCACCTGCGGGTCGAGCTTGCGGCGCGCGTACCGGGCGTAGGCCAGGGTGAGCGCGATCGTCGTGGCGAACTGGAGCAGCCCGAACAGCAGCCCCACGTTGACCACCCCGTACACCCGCGTGCCCATGAACTCCGGCAGGTACGCCGACAGCGCCACGTAACCCAGGTACCAGAGCAGGAAGCCGCACGTGGCGGGCAGGATGAAGACCGTCGTCCGGCGGCGCAGCTCGCGGAAGTCCTCGCTCGCCTGGAGCGCCACGAAGTCCGGCGCGCCGGACTCGTCGACCAACAGCGGCGCCTGCGGTTCGTCGAAAGTCGCGAAGCCGCGCCCGCCGCGGACCGGTCTCGAATCCGTCGGAGGCAGGATCGGCTGCGGGAGCAGTCGTCCAGGGGGATGTGCCGCGCCGCGCGCGGGGGCTGGGTCGGATCGGCGGGGTGTGCTGAGCGTATCCG
>NZ_JBHWIE010000124.1:0-20127 GCF_042732085.1 Actinosynnema sp. NPDC059797 | reverse complement strand
GTCGACTGAGAGGCGGAGCAGCGCAACGTGGTCAGCAACCCCACGTTGTCCGACTCCGGAGGCAGGACGCTCCCCCGCGTTGACGGCCCACCGCGGTGCCTGACACCGCACGGCACTCCCCCGATCGCCTTGACCCGGGTGTCCCGGACCGCCGCGGCTCGGGGCACCTGATCCGCCGTCCGCACGCAGCGGACCGGGTGATTCCCGAACCGCGACGGGACCCCGCCGGGCTCCCGCCGCCGGTCCGCCGAACTCCCCCTCTTCCACGCCCACGGGCATGCGCGGTGGCGCCGAGGGCTACCGCATCGACGTCTATCCAGGCAAGCTGGACCCGGCCGAGTTCGAGGACCGCGTCCGATCGGCGGCGCCGGGACGACGGGCACGCGGCGAGGCAGTCGCGCTGCGCTGGACCCATGGGTCCGAGCCGGTGCTGGGCGGGGTCACCGACGAGCTGCGCGCCGCGGTGGTGCCAGGGCTGGTCGAGCGGCGCCTGTCCGCCCTGTTCTCGTGGGTCGACGCCGAGCTGCGGTTGGGCCACCACGAGGAACTGCTGCCCGAGTTGCGGGCGCTCACCGCCGAGCACCCGCTGAGGACCGGCGCCCAGGCGCCGGAGCGGCGACGAGAGCGACGAGGGAATTGCTCCAGGAGATGGCCGCCGTACACAGCTGTCAGGGGGACCACCGGACGGCCGTCGCGCTGCTGGAGACCTCGCTGACCGTCGCCCGGCGAGTGGACGACCTGACGGCGATCAGGGTCATGCTGGTGGACCCGAGCGACGCGCTGCGTGCAGCCGGGGACCGCCGGCGGGCCCACGCCCACGTCGAAGAGGGCCTGCGGTTCGCCCGACGGGCCGGCCGACCGGCACCAGGAACGCCATGCCGAGCGGCTGTTGGACGAGTTGGACCGCTGAACCCGCACAGGGCCGGTGGACACGGAGGCGATGCCCCGCCCGGGTTCACGCCGGTGCGCTTCCGCCCCCCGACGCGCACCGGCCGACCGACTCCGGACGGCTCGGCTCGCGGAAAAGCACGTGGCGCCACGGCGTGTCGCCTATGCTCGCGAGGTGGCCGACTTACCGCCTGACCCCACCCAGGTGCGGCTGATCAGCCCACGCGCGGCCCGCGCGCAGAAGGTCCTCGCGACCGTCGTCGGGGTCGGCGTGCTCGTCGGCGGCACGATCACGGTGGTGCACTCGGACACCTGGTGGGAAGTCGTGCTGTGGGTGGCCGCGTCCCTGCTGGTGGTCTTGATCGCGGTGAGCATCGGCGCGAGCGCCGCCGAGGACGCGCGCGCGTCCGCCGCGGGGCGGTCGGGCGCGGTGCTCGACGTCCTCGTCGGCCCGGCCCCGCGCACCTGGGCCGTCGTCCACTGAGGCGGGTCGGGCCGTCCACAGTGGAGGGGCCGAAGTCGCATGTGGAGCCCGCTCCACCACAGGTGTGGTACCACACCTGTGGTGTTCGGCCGACCTGATGACCCCCTGGGCTGCCCGAACAGGCATTTCGGAGTTGCCCGAACGTCCCCTCTCGCTCGCTGCGGCTGAATGGTCCACACGGAACGACCGCGTCGTGCGGAACACTGTCCGTGGGCGAGCGAGCACGGAGAGGACGCAACGTTGCGCAGAAAATGGACCCCCTTCCGCGTCACCGCCTCATCCCTGGTCCCGGTCCTGGTGGCCGCCGGGGCCTTGACGGGAGCAGCGGCACCGGCATCGGCGCAGACGACCGCGGTGCGGATGGACTACGCCTGCACGACCTCCCTCGGACCGGACGTCGAGCTGACCGTGTGGGTCGTCGGCGGCCTGCCGGACGAGGGGGCGGGCCTGAACACCGTGGCCGGCCACGACTACGCGTACATCGACGTGGACCTGGACCTGCGCGAGCTGCGCCCGGCCCTGGCGATCCCGGGCGGGGTGCGCCTGGACGGCGACAGCACCGCGACGCTCGACGCGAGGATCGTCGGCCCGGACGGGACGCGGACCACCCAGGCCGCGTTCACCCTCTCCCCCACGTGGCTGACGACCACCGAGAGGACCGCGGTGCGGGCCGCGGGCGCCTTCCCGGTGCAGCGGCTGGGCACACCGGGCAACTACGACCTGCGCGTTGACGACCTGGCGTTGACGCTGCGCCCCGAACGTGCCGACGGCACGCCCCTCGGCACGATCACCGCGTCCTGCTCGCACGACCCGGCGCAGGACGACCTGCTGGGCACCGTGGTGTCGCAGTGGGCCCACTTCGAGCGGCCGCCGCGCCCGACCGGGCTCCACGTGGTCTCGACGACCCCGACGTCCGTGACGCTGGCCTGGGAAGGCTATCCCTGGTGGAACCCCACCAAGGGCTACGAGGTGTACCTGGACGGGGGGAACACCGGTCTCGTCACCGAGGAGCAGGTCACGCTGACCGGGCTGACCCCCGACCGGCAGCACCGGGCGAAGGTCGTCACCGTGGACGTGCAGGGCATCCGGTCGACCTTGAGCCAAGGTCTGATCTTCACCCTCCCCCGGGCCTGACCCCCGCCGAACGCCGGGGGCCGCCGAGCGGCGGGCCCCGGCGCCGCGACGGGGTCGTCCACCGGGAGAACTAGTCGCGGACGGACTTGTAGCGCAGCAGGACCGCGCCCGATCCGAAGGTGCGGTTCTCCACCAGTTCCAGCTTCAGCCACCTGTCCAGCGTCGGGAGGAACGGTGTGCCGCCGCCGATCGCGACCGGCGTGACCAGCACGTGGAACTCGTCCACGAGGCCCGCTTGGACCAGGGGCGCGGCGAGCGCGGCGCCGCCCACCTCCATCAGGCCGTCGGTCTCGGCCTTGAGCCTCCTGGCGGCCTCGACCACGTCACCCCGTTCCAGCCTGGAGTTCCACCCGACCGATTCCAGGGTCCGGGAGAAGACCACTTTCGGCATCGCGAGCCACAGCCGGGCGTACTCGGCCTCCACCGGGGGCACGTCGGGCGCCTGGCCGGCGGTCGGCCAGTGGGCCGCCATCAGCTCGTACAGCTTGCGCCCGTACAGCGACAGCGCGACCTGCCCGGTCCGGTCGTTCCAGTACTGGTGCAACTCGTCGTCCGGCACGCTCCAGCCGAGGTCGCCGTTCGCGTCGGCGATGTAGCCGTCCAGCGAGACGTTCATGCCATAGGTCAACGTTCCCATGGCGGTACAGACTGCCCCAGCGCGGACGGCTCATCGCGCCGCCACGCCGGCCCCGCGACCCGCGGGCCGCGGGGCCGGGGAGGAGGGGTCAGCCCGCGGCGCGGGCGATGAGCTTGACGACCGCGTCCGGGCGCGAGACCGCCACGGCGTGCGAGGCCCCTTCGACGGTCACGGTGGCGCGTGAGCCGGCCCGGTCCGCCATGAACTCCTGCGCCCGCAGCGGGATGTTCTTGTCGGCGCCGGCCAGCAGGAACCACGAGGGGACGCTCGCCCAGGACGGTGCGCCGGACGCCTCGCCCAGGGCGGCGTCCCGGATGGGGCGCTGGGTGCTCGCCATGACGGCGGTCTGGCGCGCCGGGACGTCGGCCGCGAACTGCTGCCGGAACAGCGAGGGCTTGATGTGGAGGTCCTGCGTGCCGTCGGGCAGCGGTACCGGCGCCAGCGTGTCGCCCAGGGTGCTGCCGGGGTACTTCGCGGCGAGCTGTGCCGCGGCCTCGCCCTCGGCGGGGGCGAAGGCGGCGACGTACACCAGTGCCCTCACCTTCGGCGAACGCGCCTTCACGTTGGTGATGACGGCACCGCCGTAGGAGTGGCCGACGAGCACCACGGGTCCGTCGATGCCGGCGAGACGCGCGTCGAGGGCGTCGGCGTCGGAGCGGACCCCGCGCAACGGGTTGGCGACGGCGACGGCGGTGAACCCGCGCCGTTGCAGCCGTTCGATGACGGGCGTCCAACTGGAACCGTCCGCGAAGGCGCCGTGGACGAGGACGATCGTGGGCTTCTGCCCGGCCGTCGGGTGGGAGGCCGTCGCGGTCGACGCGCCGAGACCGGCGAGGGCGACGGCGACCAGCACGGCCAGCAGGGCGGTGGTGCGTGCGGTGACGCGGTGCGTGAGCGTGTTCATGTCCGGTTCTCAGTCGGTGAGGAAGGCGATCAGGGCCGCGTTGACCTCGGCCGCGTGGGTGAGCAGCAGGCCGTGCGGTGCTCCGTCGACCTCGACGTAGCGCGCGTCGGGCAGGCGGCGGCGGAACTCGCGGGCGGTGGCGTCGATCGGCAGGATGCGGTCGGCGGTGCCGTGCAGGATCAGCGACGGCACGTCGATGCGCTCCACGTCGGCCCGGAAGTCCGTCAGCCACGCCGGGACGCACGCGTACGCCGCCACGGGCGCCGAGGCGATGGCGGTGGCCCAGTTCGCCCGGAGCGCGGCGTCGCCGAGGCGGGACCCGAGCGTCTCGTCGGTGTTGAAGAAGTCGACGAAGAAGTTCTCGTACCAGGCGTAGCGGTCGGCCTCGGCCTGCGCGGCGATGCCGTCGAACACCGACTGCGGCACGCCCGCGGGGTTGTCCTCCGCCTGGAGCAGGAACGGCTGGAGCGCGCCGAGGAACGCCGCCTTGGCCACCCGCTCCGAGCCGTAGGTGCCGAGGTAGCGGGCGACCTCGCCCGAGCCCATCGAGAAGCCGACGAGGGCGACGTCACGCAGGTCGAGCTGCGTCAGGACCTCGTCCAGGTCGGCGGCGAAGGTGTCGTAGTCGTAGCCCGTCATGGTCTTGCTCGACCGGCCGAAGCCCCGGCGGTCGTAGGTGATGACGCGGTAGCCGGCCTTGACCAGCGCGTCGGTCTGCTTCTCCCACGACTGGCCGTCCAACGGGTAGCCGTGGATCAGGACGACCGGCCGGCCGGAGCCGTGGTCCTCGTAGTACAGCTCGACGTCGGTCGAGTTCTCGGTGCCGACGGTGATGGTTCCCATGGTGTGCGTGCGCCTTCCCGCCCGTCCGCCGTGTGCGGACCGGGCATGGCACGAACCTATGGAGTGAGCGGGGTCGACCGCGTCCGTCAGCCGACGTCTTCGGCGTACGTCATCGTGCCGCGCAGCACCGCCGGGAGTTCACCGCGGGACGTCACGCCCAGCTTGGGGAACATCCGCTGGAGGTGGGTGCTCACCGTCCTGGGCGAGACGTACAGCCGCTCGCCGATCTCCCGGTTCGTCAGCCCCTGCGCGGCGAGCTGGGCGACGTGCAGCTCGGTCGAGGTGAGCCGGTCGACGGCGGCCGGGTCCCGGCGCGGGGAGGACGTGCCCGCCGCGCGCAGCTCCTGGCGCGCCCGCTCCGCCCAGGCCGACGCGCCGAGCGCGTCGAAGACCTCGCGCGCGGCCTGCAGGACGACGCGGGACTCCGCCGGCCGTCGGTGCCGCCGCAGCCACCCGCCCAGGGCGAGGTGCACCCGCGCCCGCTCGAACGGCCAGTCGACGGGAACGGCGTCGAGGGCCGCCCGGTAGAGCGGTTCGGCGGCGTCCGGCGGGCTGAGCAGGGCGCGGGCGAGGCGCAGCCCGCAGAGCAGGGCCGGGGACGGGGTCGGCTCCTCGAGCGGGGTCAGCTCCTCCAGGACGTCCCGCGCCGCCTCGGCGGACTCGCTGCGCACGGCCGCCTCGACCAGCTCGGCGACCCCGTAGAAGCGCAGCCAGGGGTGGAACGCGGGGTCGGCCGGGTCGAAGACGCGGTGCAGGTGCCCGAAGGCGTCGCCGTAGCGCCCCTGGCACAGGGCCGCCTGCCCGCGTGCCATCTGCAGGATGGCCAGCGCCGGGCGTGCGCCGCCGGGGAGGGCCGTGCGCTCCGCCTCCGCCGCCCACGCCTCCGCCCGCGGGTCGCCGCAGACGGCGGCGAGCTGTGCGCGGATGGCGTGCACCATCGCGTGCACGAGGGGCTGACCGGTCTCGCGGGCCAGCTCGGCGGCCTCCTCGGCGGCGAGGTGGCCGGCGCGCACGTCACCGAGCCGCGCGGCGCTCCCCGCCTGGACGCAGAGGGCGCGGGCCAGCATCGACAGTCGGCCCTGCGCGCGCAGGGCGTTCAGCGACCGCGCCGTCAGCCGGCTCGCCAGGGCGGGGGCGCCCACCGTCACCGCGGCGCCACCCAGGAGCTGGTCGCCCTCGGCGTCCTCGGACGAACGCTCCAGCTGACCGGCCAGGGACTCGAGGACGGCTCGCCCGCGCTCGACCGGCGCGCAGTACGCCCGCAAGGCCACCAGGTCGGCGTTGTCCGCGTCCACGGGCATCCGGTCCGCGGCGGCGGCGACCCGTCGGCGGGCGGCCGGTCCCGGCTCGCCCCAGAAGCAGTGCAGGACCGCGCCCCACAGCATGCGCAGCCCCAGCACGGGCTCGGTGCCGGCGATGCCGACGGCCAGCTCGGCCAGCTCGGCGGTCGCGGTGCCCTCGCCCCGCGCCGAGCCCTCGACCAGGGCGATGCCGACCCAGGCCGCGCGGCCCTGGTCCCGGACCGGGAGGGCCTGCGAGCGCGCCTGGGCCAGCAGGTGCGCCGCGGCGTCGGGCCGGCCCGACTCCAGGGCCAGCGCGGCCGCGCGCAGCAGCCGGTCCGCGCGGGCGGACGGGTCCGCCGTCAGCTCCGCCGCGCGCCGCAGCGCGGCCAGGGCCGCGGCGACACCGCCCCGCCGCAGGGCCCGGTCGGCCGTGGAGTCCAGGTCCCGCGCCGCGTGCTCGTCGGGACCCGCGGTGGCGGCGGCGCGGTGCCACGCCTGCCGGTCGGGCTGCCCCTGGAGCTCGGCGGCGAGGGCGGCGTGCGCGGCCTGTCGTTCCGCTGCGGTCGCGGCGTGGTGCATCGCCGAGCGGACGAGCGGGTGCCGGAAGACCATCCCCCAGGTCTCCACCAGGCCCGCGCCGACCGCCGGTTCGAGGGCGGCGACGTCGACCGCCGTCCCGAGCATCCGGGAGGCCGCGGCGAGGCACTCGTCCATCGTCCCGTCACCGTTGAGGGCCGCGAGGAGCAGGACCGCCCGGGTCTCGGCCGGGAGGCGGGAGACCCGGGCCGTGAAGGTCCGCTCCAGCCGCTCGGTCAACGGCAGCGGACCGGGCGTGAGCGCGTACGCCCCACCGACCGACCGCAGCGCGACCGGCAGCTCGGTCAACGCCAGCGGGTTCCCGGCCGCCTCCTCCAGCAGTCGCCGCCTGACCTGCTGCGCCAGGCCGGGCGCCACGGCGTCCAGCAGCTCACCCGACACCTCGTCGGTCAGCGGGCGCAGGTGCAGCACGGGCAGCCCGGCACCGCCGAGCCGGTCGTCGAGGCCGCGGGTGACGGCGACCAGGGCGAGGGGGTCGGACTCGATCCGCCGCGCGACGAACCCGAGCACGTCGAGGCTGGCCCGGTCCATCCAGTGGGCGTCCTCGACGACCACGAGCAGCGGCGCCTTCACCGCCGCGTCCGACAGCAGGGTCAGCGCGGCCAGCCCGACCAGGTAGAGGTCGGGCACGGCCTCGTCGACGAGCCCGACGGCCGCGCGCAGCGCGGCGCGTTGCGGTCCGGGCAGGTCGTCGATCCCGTCTCGCAGCTGGTGGACCAGCTGGTGCAGGCCGGCGCAGGGCAAGTCCTCCTCCGACTCCACCCCCACCGCCGTGATCACCCGGATCCCGCGGTCCGCGGCCCGCGCCGCCGCCTCGGCGACCAGCGTCGACTTGCCGATCCCGGGTGCGCCGAGGACGACCAGCGCGCCACCCGACCCGGAGGCGGCCTGCTCGACCAGGGCGGCCAGCGCGCGGCGCTCCTCCTCGCGACCCAGCAGCGCCCGTTGTCGCATGCCCCGCTCCGTCTCCTCCGTGCGAATCCCGCTGCCCTCGAGGCGCCACGCCCTCGCCCGACCGAGCGACCGAGGCCGTGGCTCACGCACTCCGACCGGAAGACCGGGTCAGGGCGCGACCCGCGCGATGGCACGCGCGCCGCTTCGGGGGAAAGCGAGGGCTCCGGTGCCTGCACGCGTATTTGAGCACCAGCTCGACCGTCCCGGAGAACCACCGCCCACGGAGGTGGTGCGCCTCACAGCCGGCCTCCCGCCCCCGAAGCGGCACGCCCGGATGACGATCTGCGCCGTGTTCCGCGCCCTCTCCCCGGCGATCGCGAACAGCGCGGAACCGGCGCGCGACGCAGGTCCGTCGCCCGCCGGCCATTTTCGGAAAACCGAACTCGCCGAACAGTCGGCAACCGGCGGGGCCCCCTTTCCTCATCATCACCACGCCGCCGAATCGAGTGTTCATCACATTTCTGCGGACCGTATCTTCTCCGCGCGGTGATCGTTGGGAATTCGGCCGTGGTCGGCATTGGTCGGCCTTGGAACGGGTGCACGAGGGGCGTAGCGTGGAAGTCAGGGGGGTGCGTCATGCCTATCGCCGACGCGTGGTGTTGCGGAGCGTCGACCTGCGGCTCGACGCGGGCACGTTGTGCGGGATCGTCGGGGAGAACGGTGCGGGCAAATCGACCCTGCTGAAAATCCTCTCCGGCGAACTGCGGCCCACTGGTGGCACGGTCCGCCACAGCGGTCCGTTCGGTTATTGCCCGCAGCACGTGGTCCTCAACGACGCCCTGACCGTCCGGCAGCACCTGGAGTTCTTCCGCAGGGCTCATCGCCTCGCCGATCTGCGGTATGCCGAGGAGGTCATGGCCGTGCTGGATTTCGCCGGGTACGCGGACGAGCGGGTCGGGGTGCTCAGCGGTGGGACGAGGCAGAAGCTGAACGTGACGCTGGCCCTGATGCACGACCCCCGGGTGCTGTTGCTGGACGAGCCGTACCAGGGGTTCGACTGGGACACCTACCAGCGGTTCTGGGACCTCGCCGCGAGGTTGCGCGACGCGGGGCGTTCGGTGCTGGTCGTCTCCCACCTGGCGTACGACACCGAGCGCCTGGACGAGCTGTGGCGCCTGGACGGCGGGGTGCTGCGCCGCGACGAGGGGGCGTCCGCGTGAGGTCCCACCTGGTCTGGTTCAGCACGGCCACCCGGTTCGCGCTGGTCGAGCACGGCCGCAACCGGTTCGCCATGGTCCTCGTCGCCCTGTTCATCCCGTTGTGGACGACCTTGGCCTACCTGGCGATGCCGGACACCCCGGCGCCCCAGCGGCTCCGCGCCACCGGAGAGGCGCTGGCGCCGCGCGGGAACGAGCTGACGGAGATCAGCGGCGCGCTCAACGCGGTCACGCTGATCACCGGTTTCATGATGTTCGCCGCCACGTTCTCCGGCAGCCGGTTCGACCGCCGACTGGCGATGGCCGGCTACCCCCGCACGCACCTCGTCCTGGCCAAGGTCACCGCGCTCGCCCTGGTCTCGGCGGTGGTCGCCGCCTACGCCACCGCGGTCACCTGCCTGGCGTGGTCACCCCGGCAGCCGCTGCTGCTGGCCGCCGCGCTGTTCTGCGCCGGGCTCACCTACGGCGCACTGGGCGTCGGCTTCGGCTCGGTGCTGCGCCGGGAGGTCGAGGGGATGTTCGCCATCGTGATGACCAGCATCATCGACCTCGCGCTGCAGAACCCGATCGTCAGCTCCGGGTCCGACAACCCCGTCGTGCGCTTCCTGCCCTCCTACGGGGCCATGCAGGCCGGCACGGCCGCGGGGTTCTCCACCAGCCCGGTGCCGGGTCACCTGGCCATCCAGCTGTCCTGGTTCGCGGCGGCGGCCCTGATCGCCCTGGTGGGCTTCCACCGCGGCACCCGCAGCACCCTGCCCGTCACCGCGCGGCCCCCCGCGCACGGGCCGGGAAGCGACGAACCCTTCCTCCCCGCACCGCGCCGAACCACCGCGTCAGCGGCTCCGGCGTCCGAGGCGTCCGACACGAGAGCACCCTGAGGTCCCGGTCCCGAGATGCGCGTGAACCCGCAGCCCACCCCACAGCCCCCCGAGGCGGCCGCACCCGCGAGGCGGGGTCGAACCACCGCCCGTGCGCCGAGGATCGAGGACCCCGCCCTGCGCGCGGCGTACCGGTCGTGCCGCCGCACCACACGAGCGCACGATCCCGCCGTTCACGCCGTCATCCAGCTCATGCCGGCCGTGCTGCGCCCGGCGTGCTGGGCGCTGTGGGCCGCCGCCAACGTCCTCGACGACCTGGCCGACCGGCCGGACGTGGAGCCGGCCCGGCGCGCGGCCCGCGTCGAGGCGTGGACCAGGGCGCTGGAGCACGACCTGGCGGTGGGCACCAGCACCGACCCCGTCCGTCGCGCCCTGGTGGACGCGGCGGGGCGGTGGCGCCTGGACCTGTCCGGCCTGCGAGGCGCGATGGCCAGGACCCGGGACGACGCCCGCAGCCTGCGCTTCACCGACTGGGCCGCGCTGTGGGCGTGGTGCAACGAGGAAATCGTGCCCTGGGTCGACCAGGTGCGGCACCTGTTCGACCAGGCCGGTGCGCCGATGGCGCTGCGGCTGGACCGCCGAGCCGACTACGAGCACTTCATCGCCGGCACCCAGCTCACCGACATCCTCACCGACCTGAGCACCGATCTCGCCCAGGGGCACCTGCTCCTGCCGCTGGAAGCCCTGGAACCCTTCCCCGGCGCGGAGGCCGACCTGGTCCGACGCCGCTGGAGCCCTGCCGTGGCGGACCTGGTGGCCGAGCTGACCGCCCTGGCCCGCCGACGGGTGACCAGACCCGCCATGACCAGGGGGATGCACCCCGGCCCCGCCACCGTGCTCGACACGGCGGCCGAGCTGGTGCGCCTGCAGCTCGACGCCGTCGACGCGGCCGGCCCCGCTCTGCTGGAACGACCCCCGCGCCCCTCCCTCGCGGCCCGCGCCCGCGTGCTGGTCCCCGCCCGCCTCCGCGCGGCCCTGGCCTGGAGCCTGACCCCCCTGACCGCACCGCCGGCCCGCCCTCCCTCGGTCACCGCGAGCGATCCGGGCCCGGCGGCCGACCGCACCGGGCTCCGGCCTCCACCACCGCACCGCGACGGCGCCCGGCCGCCGCGGATCGCCGCCGACCGGATGCCCGGCCACGTGGCGATCATCATGGACGGCAACGGCCGCTGGGCCGAGCAGCGCGGCCTGCCCCGCGGCGAGGGCCACCGCGTCGGCACCGCCGCCGCGCACGAGATGGTCTACGGCGCCCTGGAGATCGGGCTGCGCCACCTGACCCTCTACACGTTCTCGACCGAGAACTGGAAGCGCGACGCGGAAGAAGTCGCGGCGATCCTGGAGGGGGTCCGACGCGAACTCGACGAAGGTCCCGTCCGCGACCTGGACGTGCGCCAGCGCTGGGCCGGCCGGCCCGACAAACTGCCCCAGGACCTCGTCGACGCCCTCAGGCGCGAGGAGCACCGCACCCGCGACCGCACCGGGCTGACGCTCACCATCTGCCTCGACTACGGCGGCCGCGACGAGATCGCCCGCACCGCCGCCTCACTCGCCCTGGCCGCCCGGGACGGCGACGTCGATCCCCACCTCATCGGCCCGGACGACTTCGCCCGCCACCTGCCCCACCCCGACATGCCCGACGTCGACCTGCTCTGGCGCACCGGCGACGAGCAGCGCACCTCCAACTTCCTCCCCTGGCACACCGCCTACGCCGAGCTGCACTTCACCGCCCACCACTGGCCCGACACCGACCGGCGCGACCTGTGGCAGGCCATCGCCGAGTACGGACGGCGCCAACGCCGCCACGGCGCGGCCCGCGCCCCTTCCCCCGAAGACCGGCCGCACCCGCAGGACCCTGCCCGGTGATCAGGTCGCCCTCAGCGCCGCCGCGTACCGGCTGACCGGGCGCGGCAGGCCGTAGTGCTCGCGCAGCGTGCGGCCGGTGTACTCGGTGCGGAACAGGCCGCGGGCGCGCAGCAGCGGCACGACGTGGTCCACGAAGTCCTCCAGGCCGGACGGCAGCAGGGGCGCCATCACGTTGAAGCCGTCGGCCGCGCCCGTGGTGAACCACAGTTCGACGTGGTCGGCGATCTGCTCGGGCGTGCCCGCCACGACCTGGTGCCCGCGCCCGCCGCCGAGGCGGCCCAGCAACTGGCGCAACGTCAACCGCTCCCGCACGGCCAGGTCGCGCACCAGCTCGAACCGGCTCTTCGCCCCGTTGACGCTGCTGACCGGCGGGAACTCCGGCAACCGCTGGTCGAGCGGGTGCCCGGTCAGGTCGACGCCGATCAGCTCGGCCAGCTGCCGCACCGCCCGCTCCGGGACGATCAACGCGTCGAGCTCGTCGGCCAGCGCCCGCGCCTCGGCCTCGGTGCCGCCGAGCACCGGGACGATCCCGGGCAGCACCTTGACGTCGTCGGCGTCCCGCCCCCGGGCCGTCACGCGGCGCTTGAGGTCGGCGTAGAACGCGGTCGCGTCGCCGTGCGTCTGGTGCGCGGTGAACACCGCCTCCGCCCACGCCGACGCGAACGCCCTGCCGTCCTCGCTCGACCCGGCCTGCACCAGCAGCGGGTGCCCCTGCGGGCTGCGCACCGCGTTCAACGGCCCGCGCACCGAGAAGAACCGGCCCTTGTGGTCGATCTCGTGCACCTTGGCGTCCTCGGCGAACACGCCGGACTCCCGGTCGACCACCAGCGCGTCGTCCTCCCACGAGTCCCACAGCGCCGTGACGACGTCCAGGAACTCGGCGGCGCGCTCGTAGCGCTCGGCGTGCTCGGCGTTGGCCTCGCGGTTGAAGTTCTGCGCCGCCCGGTCGCCCGCCGTGGTGACGATGTTCCACCCGGCCCGCCCGCCGCTGATGTGGTCGAGCGAGGAGAACAGCCGCGCCAGGTTGTACGGCTCGCTGAACCCGGTCGACGCGGTCGCGATCAGCCCGATGCGCTCGGTGGCCTGCGAGATCGCGGTCAGCAGCGTGATCGGCTCGAACCGGTTGGCGGCGGTGTGCCGCACGTCGCCCCAGATCTGCACGCCGTCGGCGAGGAACACCGAGTCGAACGCGCCGCGCTCGGCGACCCGCGCCAGGTGCTGGAAGTGCGCCACGTCGTCGAGGGCGCGCGGGTCGGTGCGGGGGTGCCGCCAGGCGGCCTCGTGGTGGCCGACGCCCATGAGGAACGCGTTGAGGTGGAGCTCGCGTGCGGACAACTTCAGACTCCTGATCTGATCGGGTTGCGGAGGTTGAGGGGATCGGCGTAGATCGCGTCGAGCTGCACGGCCCCGGCCGCCACGCCGAGGACGTCCAGGCCGAAGCTGCTCGGCAGCACGGCCGAGGGGGACGGGCACGCGCGGGACGCCGCGGCCACCTCGGCGCGCAACGCGTCCGCGCACTCGGGCAGCCGGATGACACCCAGCTCCGTGACCACGAGCACGTCGGGGTTGACGATGTCGAACAGCAGAGCCGCCGCGCGGGCGACGATCCTGGCCCGGTCGACCAGCAGCGCGGTCGCCGCCGCGTTCCCGGCCACGGCGGCGTCGCCCAGGTCCGCGATCGACGGCCGGGTGATCACGCCCGCCTCGTGGGCGCGCCACGCCCAGGCGCGGTCGGACACGGTCGCTTCCAGGCACCCCTTGCGGCCGCACGGGCACTCGATCGCCTGGTCGCCCAGCGCCAGGTGCGCGACCCCGCCCGCCGCCGACCGCGCGCCCCGGTGCGTGCCGCCGCCGGTGACGATCGCCGCGTCCACCACGTTGCCGACGAACAGGTGCACCAGCGAGTCGCGGTGACCGGCGGCGCCGAACAGCTGCTCCGCCCGTGCCAACGCCCGCGCGTGGCTGTCCACCAGCACCGACAGCCCGGTCCGCGCCGCGAGCAGGTCGCGCACGGGCACGTCCCGCCAGCCCAGCGAGGCGTGCTCGACCAGCACGCCCGCCTCGGTGTCGACCCAGCCGCCGGCGGCCACTCCGAGCCCGAGCGGCACGTGACCCGGCAGGTGCTCGGCGTGCAGCCGCACCAGGTGGTCGGCCGCGGTCGCTAGCACCTCCCGGTGGTCGTCCGCGTCGCGGTGCGGCACCCGCAGCCGGGCCCGGACGCGTCCGCGCAGGTCCAGCAGCGCCAGCGTGCAGTGCTCGTGGGCGATGTGGATGCCGGCCACCAGGTGGCGGCCGGTTTCCACGTCCACCGGGGTGTGCGGGCGGCCCATGCCCCGGTACGGCAGCGTCCCGGCGACCTCGGTGAGCAGGCCGAGACCGGCGAGCGCCGCGCAGTTGCGCGTCACCGCGGCCGGGCTGAGGCCGGTCAGCCGGGCGATGGTGGCGCGCGCGACGGGTCCGTGCCGCAGCACGGCGCCCAGCAGCGCCGCCGCGGCCGTGCCGCGGCCCGCGACGCCGCGGTTCACGAGATCAGCGGCGGGCCGGACGGCGACAGCGCCGGGCCGACCGCCCGGGCCGCCCCCGGCGTGCGCCCGTGACCCCACCCGATGTCGCGGCGGTAGCTGCCCAGCAGCCCCGTCCGCCGCAGGTGCTCCTCGTCGTGGGCGGGCGACCCCGGCGGCAGCGGGTGGGTGTGGGGCGCCACGAACAACGCGTCGGTCGGGCAGTTGGCCTCGCACTGGAAGCAGGTCTGGCAGTCCTGCTGCCTGCTGATCACCGGCACGCCGTCCGCGCTGCGGTCGAAGACGTTGGTGGGGCACACCGCGACGCACTTGTCGCAGGTGACGCACCGCGCGGCCGACACCAGCTCGATCATGCCGCGACCCCCTGCGGACGGGTCCACACCTCGTCCAGCCCGCCGGAGGTGATCCGGAAGTGCTGGGCCGGGTCCAGGTCGGGGAAGTCGAGCCGCTTGGCCATGCCGCGGCTCTCGCTGCGCGCCAGCGCCGCGCTGTACATCCACCGGGCGTGCGCGACCATCGCCGCCGCCTGGCGGGCGCGCACGAGTTCCGCGCCCTCGGCGCGCAGACCGGAGCGCACCGCCGACCACGTGCCGTCGAGCTGCGCCAACGCCGCGCGCAGCACGTCGCCGTGTCGCAGGTAGTTCTTGTCGTACGGCAGCACCTCGGCCTGCACGGCGCCCACGACCTCCGCCGCCGACACCGCCGACGTGGTGCCGGTCGGGCGCAGCCCCGCGCCGCCTGCGGCGCGGACCCGGCGCCGGCTGGCGGACGGGCCGAGCGCCCGGGCGAACCGGGCCGCCGCCCGCCCCGACCACGACCCGGACGAGATCGCCCACGCCGCGTTGTGGCTGCCACCGCCGGTGAACCCGCCGCAGATCAGTTCCCTGGTCGCCGCGTCACCGGCCGCGTACAGGCCGGGCACGGTGGTCGCGCACGCGTCGTCGACGACCCGGATGCCGCCGGTGCCGCGCACCGTGCCCTCGGCCAGCAGGGTCACCGCGAACGGCCGCGTGAACGGGTCCACGCCCAGCCGGTCGAAGGTCAGGAAGAAGTTCGGCTGCGCCGGCCGCATCGCCCGGCGGGCCGCGTCGTCGGCGCGGTCGAGCTTGCAGAACACCTTCTCCCCGGCCAGCAGCGCCCGCGCGATCACCGACCGGCCGCGTTGGCTGCCCGCGCCGTCGAGCACCGAGCCGTCCGCCCGGTAGAACGTGGCGTAGTTGTAGAACGCGGTCTTGGTGACCGACGTGTGCTCGGGCGCGATGCCGTAGGCGTTGGAGAACTCCATGCCGGACAGCTCCGCCCCGACCTCGGCGGCGAACAGCGCCCCGTCACCGGTGTTGACGTCGCACCCCAGCGCCTTGCTGAGGAACGCGCAGCCGCCGGTCGCCAGCACCACGGCGCCGGCGCGCACCCGGAACGCGCGGTCGGTCTGCCGCTGGTGGCCGGCCGCGCCCGCCACCACGCCGTCGTCCGTCGTCAGCAGCTCCGTGACGGGGCTGTGGTCGAGGACCCGCACCCCGGCCCGCCGGACCCGGACCCTCTGCCGCCGCATGTACTCCGGTCCCTGCAGGCCGTTGCGCAGCGGCTCGCCGCCCGGGCCGACGGGGAACGGGTAGCGGGCCACCTCGGCCAGCTCGTTGACCCGCTCGTAGGTCTCGTCCAGCACCCTGGCCATCCAGCGCCGGTCCGCCAGGTGGCCGCCCAGCGCCTCCCGACTGGCCATGGCCCGCTCCCGCGCCTCGGGCTCCGGCGGCACGTACCACACGCCGGTGCCGCTGGACGCCGTCGCGCCGCTGGTGCCGCAGTACCCCTTGTCGGCCAGCACCACCGAGCCGCCTTCGTCGGCGGCCTTGAGCGCGGCCCAGGTCGCGGCGGGCCCGCCGCCGACGACCAGCACGTCCGCCTCCAGTTCGAGCGTCATGCGATGTCTCCTTCCGCGCGGGATCAGGAACCGACGGGGACGCGCCAGGACGTGAACCGGCCCTCCAGGGCGACCAGCACCTGGTTGAACACCACGCCGATGGCCGAGATCGTGATGATGCCCGCGTACATCTGGGGGATGGCGAAGTTGAACTGCGAGGCGTTGATCAGGTGGCCGAGCCCGGCCTTGGCGCCCACCATCTCCGCGGCCACCAGCACCAGGATCGACACCGCTCCGGCCAGCCGGATCCCGGTGAACACCGTGGGCACCGAGGCGGGCAGGATCACCTTCTGGAAGAGCCGGAACCCCGACAGGTCCACCGACCGGGCGAGCCGGAGCAGGGTCGGGTCGACACCGCGCACCGCGCTGATCGTGTTGAGCAGGATCGGCCAGGTGCAGGCGTAGAACACGATGGCGATCTTCGACGTCTCGCCGATGCCGAGCAGCAGCACGAACACCGGCAGCAGCGCCAGCGCCGCGGTGTTGCGGAAGACCTCCAGCAGCGGCCCGAGCAGCGTCGCCACCGGCTTGTACCAGCCGATCAGCAGGCCCAGCGGCACGGCCACCGCCACCGCGAGGCCGAACCCGGACAGCGAACGCGCCAGGCTCGCGCCGGTGTTGTCCAGCAGCTGGCCGTTGGCGGCCAGGCGCCACCACGCGTCGAGCACGGTCGAGAACGGCGGCAGGAACGTGGCGTCGACCAGTCCCAGCCGGGGCGCGGTCTCCCACACGGCCAGCAGCAGCGCGATCGCCGCCACCTTGCCGACCGCCGTCACCAGGGCGTCGGCGACCCGGCGCGCGACCGGCGGTCGCACCACCCGGTCCCGGCCCGCGGGCCGCTCCTCGCCCGCGGCCGGTTGGGACTCCAGCAGCGCGGTCATACCGCCGCCACCTCCTTCTCCTGTTGCTGGGCGCGGGAGACCTCGTCGTGCAGCAGCTCCCAGATCCGGTGCCGGTACCGCGCGAACGCGGCGCCGGACCGCAGGTCGACCTGGTCGACGCGGTCGCCGAGCTCGATCGGGACGACCTCCTTGACCCGGCCCGGCCGCGAGGTCAGGACCGCGACCCGCTGCCCCAGGTAGACCGCCTCGTCGATGGAGTGCGTGATGAACACGACCGTCTTGCCGGTGCGCCGCCAGATGCGCAGCAGCTCGTCCTGCAACGACTCGCGGGTCTGCGCGTCGAGCGCCGCGAACGGCTCGTCCATCAGCAGCACGGTCGGGTCGTAGGCCAGGCTGCGGGCGATCGCGACGCGCTGCCGCATGCCGCCCGAGAGCTGGTGCGGGTACCGGTCCTCGAAACCGCGCAAGCCCACCAGGTCCAGGAAGTCGCGGGCCCGCCCGGGGCGCTCCCGACGCGGCACGCCGGCCGCTTCGAGCCCGAACTCGACGTTGCCCTGCGCGGTGCGCCACGGCAGCAGCGCGTACTGCTGGAACACCACGCCCCGGTCCAGGCCGGGGCCGGTGATCGGCGAGCCGTCCAGCAGCACCCGGCCCTCGCTCGGCTCGGTCAGCCCGCCGAGCAGGTCGAGCAACGTGGACTTGCCGCAGCCGCTCGGCCCGACCAGGACCAGGAACTCGCCGCGCTCCACGTCCAGGTCCACGCCCCGCACGGCGGTGAACTCGGTGCGCCGCCGGGACGCGCGGTCGCGAACCACGAACCGCTTGGTGACGTCGCGGAAGCTGATGTGGGTGCTCATGCGGCCAACCTGTTGAACTCGTTGGTGTAGAGGTCGGACAGCGTCACCTGGTCCTTGGTGATCTCGCCGCGTTCGGCGAGCCAGTCGACCCACAGCGACAGCTCCCCGTCCACGATCCGGCCGCCCTTCTCGGCGACCCCGGTGGACTTCCAGTACCGCAACGCGGTCGGGTCCTCGTTGCGCCCGCGCCTGGTCAGGATGTCCACCTTGCGGGCCACCACCTCGTCGCGCGGCGTCGTGCGGCTCCACTCGATGGCCTGCGCCACGCCGCTGACGAAGGTCCGCACGGTGCCCGGGTTGTCCTCGAGGAACTTCTCGGTGAACACGTACGTGCCCGCGGTGAACGCGCCCAGCAGGTCGAAGTCGGAGAACAGCTTGCGCAGGCCGCCCTTCTCCAACGCCTTGTCGCGCAGGATCCCGCCGAGCACGCCGACCTCGATCTGGCCCTGCCGCACGGACTGCTCGATGTTGACCGGCGGCACCGCGATCGGCTCGACCTTCTTGACCTCGTCGGGGGACAGGCCGTTGCGCTTGAGGTAGATGCCGAGCATGGCCTCGTGGTGCGCGCCCAGGGTGTTCATGCCGACCTTCTTCCCGATGAGGTCGCGCGCGGACCTGATCGGGCTGTCCTCCGGCACGTAGAAGCCGCTGAAGGCCGCCTCGTCGGCGCCGTAGTAGCCGATCACCGACTTGATGGGCGCGCCGGCGGCCTTGAGCTTGACCACCGCGCCGTTGAACGCGCCGCCGAAGTCGACCTGGCCGGTGGCGGCGGACTGGATGTCCTGCGGGCCGCTGGTGGTGTTGCCGACCCACTCCAGTGCCACGTCGCCGAGGTAGCCGAGGTCGGCGGCCAGTTCGGGCAGGGTCACGTCGCCCGCCCAACCCTGGTAGCGCAACGTCCTGGTCTCGGCGCCGCCACCGGCGCCCGCGGTGGAGCAGCCGACCGCGGTCGCCGTCAGGCCGAGCAGGGTGAGGCCGAGGAATTTCCGTCTCGTGCTGATCACGGCGAATCCTTTGCTGGGAAATGCGGGCAGGCCGGAATACCGGGCGGTGAAACCCGGAATGAGGAGGGGGCTCAACCACCGGCGCGACAGAGCGCGCCGGCTTGACGTCGGAGATCGACGTGCCGGCGCGAGGTGAGGTTGGCGGCTTGGCTCACGTTCCCGAGCCTCACACCGAGGTCAGGTGGGGTCAACGGGCTCGGCGGCCGTCCCACATCATGGAGTCGGCGGTTCGCGGAGGTGGACACCGGGCACTTTTTTGCCCGGCGCAACGAAGTCCTCGAGCGCTGATCGGTGTCAACCGCGTCCGCGTGCTGGGACGACTTAATTCACCGCCGCGCGATGTTGTGCCCGCCGCACGCGGCCGGCCATCGTGAAATGCGAACGCATTCACACGAGAGGACCCGGCGATGACCGCACAGCTTTCCGACACGATCACCGTCCACCGGCTCGGCGCGGGCATCGGCGCGCGGGTCGACGGCGTCCGGCTGGGCGGCGACCTGTCCGAGGGCGCCGTCGCGGCGGTCCGGGAGGCGCTGCTGGCCAACAAGGTGGTGTTCTTCCGCGGCCAGGGGCACCTGGACGACGCGGGCCAGCTCGCGTTCGCCCGGCTGCTCGGCGAACCGACGCTGGCGCACCCGACCGTCAAGGGCCGTGAGCACGCCAACGTGCTGCCGATCGACTCCGACTACGGCAAGGCCAACAGCTGGCACACCGACGTCACCTTCGTCGACCGGGTGCCCGCGATCAGCATCCTGCGCGCGGTCGAGCTGCCGCCCTACGGCGGCAACACGGTGTGGGCCAACACCGCGCGCGCCTACGAGGAGCTGCCGCCGGCGTTGAAGGCGCTGGCGGACCGGCTGTGGGCGGTGCACAGCAACGTCTACGACTACGCCGGGCACGTGGACTCGACCCGCATCGGCGGGGTGGACGTGAAGGAGGAGTCCTACCGCGACGAGTTCCAGTCACAGCGCTACGAGACCGAGCACCCGGTGGTGCGCGTGCACCCCGAGACCGGTGAGCGGGCGCTGCTGCTCGGCCACTTCGTCAAGCGGATCGTGGGGTTGACGAGCGCCGAGTCGCACGCGATCCACCACCTGTTCCAGGAGCGGCTGACGCGGCCGGAGAACACCGTGCGCTGGCAGTGGGCCGACGGTGACGTGGCGATCTGGGACAACCGCGCCACGCAGCACTACGGCGTGGCCGACTACGACGACGCGCGCCGTCGCCTGCACCGGATCACCATCGCGGGCGACGTCCCGGTCAGCGTGGACGGCGTCACGAGCACCACGGTGGTCGGCGACGCGACCCACTTCTCCGCGCTCTGACGGGTCTCCCGCGCACCGGGCGCCCGGAACGCGT
>NZ_JBHWIE010000123.1:0-20158 GCF_042732085.1 Actinosynnema sp. NPDC059797 | reverse complement strand
CCCCGAGCTCGCTCACCCGCCCCCGCCCCCGTCCCCGCTCCCGCCGCGCGCGCGGTCGCGCGGCGCGACCAGGGCGCTCACCGGCCGAACGCCAGCAGCACGTCACCGCCGTCCGGGTTCGGGTACTCCGGCGAGTACCCGGCCTGCACGTACACCATCCCGTCGGCGACCACCGCGCCACCACCGCCACCGGAGATCGTGCCGCCCCGACCGGGCAGGCCGTTGACGCCGGTGAAGTCGCGCACCGTGTCGTAGGTCCACAGCACCCGGCCGTCGCGCGCCGAGTACGCGCGCAGCTTGCCGTCGTTGCTGCCCTCCCACACCAGACCGGGACTGCTGGTCACCGCGGGACCGTGCCCCAGCGAGCACACCTCCGGGTGGTCCGCCGCCCCGCCCGTGGTGCACCCGTCCGCCGGGTTGGGCGTCTCCCACAGCACCCGACCGGTGGCCGGGTCCAGCGCGAACAGCGTGCCCGGCTCGGCGAAGTAGGTCGCGACGTAGAGCCGCCGACCGTCGAAGCTGGAACCCCACTGGATGCCGCCGATACCGCCGCTGGGCCACGGCACACCCAGCTGCCGACGCCACACCACCTCACCGGTGACCGCGTCGAACACGTGGTAGACGCCCAGCTTCTGCCCGACACCGACCAGCTTCCGCCCACCCGCGGTGAACAGGTTCGGCGTGGCGCCGATGTCGTAGTCCAGCGCCGAGCCGTCCTCCAGGCCCGGGCAGAACCCCCGCGGGTCGGGGCTGTTGCACAACCCCCGCCACGTGTCGGCCTTGGTGACCTGGTTGCGCCACTTCACCGCGCCCGTCCGGTGATCCAGCGCCAACAACGTGTCGAAGTCGCCCGCGCTGCCGGTGTAGTTCTGCCCCGTGCCCACGTAGACCGTGCCGGTCCGCGGGTCCACCACCGGCGAACTCCACACCCCCGCCCCGGACGGCTCATAGCGCGTCGCCCCGCTGGGCCACGTGCCCACCGCCCGCGGCTCGGGCACCGTGTAGTGCCGCCACACCAGCTCGCCCGTGCGGGCGTCGAGCGCGTCGACGTGCCCCCGGAACGTGCAGCACGGGTAGTTCGGGTCGTCCGACCCGTCCGCGCCGTTGGCCGCGTTCTCCCCGCTGGACGTGCCGACGTAGACCTTCCCGTCGTGCACGATCGGCGAACTGGTCACCGTCGCCGCCGGGTGCGCGTCGACCTGCTCGGCCCACACCACCCGACCGGTGCCCTGGTCCAGCGAGTACACGTAACCCCGCAGGTCACCGAAGTAGACCCGCCCACCGGACACCGACGGGCTGTCCCACACGATCGCCGGCCGCGCGCCCGGCGCGATCCCGGACAGGTCCGTCGTCCACCGCTCCGCCCCGGTCCGCGCGTCCCGGGCGTAGAACTTGCCGTCCGGCCCGCCGAAGAACGCCGTCCCGTCGACCACCGCGGGCTGACTGCGCACCGGCGCCACCGACCGCGGGAACGCGAACGCCCACTTCAGCTCCAACCCCCGCACGTTGTGCGGGGTGATCCGCCACTCGCCCGCCGCGTACCGCGACCCGGCCGCGTCCTTGGACCACGTGGCCCAGTCACCCGACCGGTGCGGCGAAGCCGACGTCGCACCCGCGCCCAGCAACACCACCGACGAGGCGACCGCGACCAACGCGACCACCCGCTTCCGCATCGCCATCCCATCTCCCCCTGCCGTTGGTGGAAAACAACTCCACCGTGACAGCGGGACCACAGGCCCACGACAGGAGAAAGGACCGGATCCCCTCGGAAGAAGGTTGACCCCGCACCAGCCGATCGGTTGACCCGCCCACGCCCGCGAACGGCTAGCCTTCGCACACCACCGGCCACCACCCGCCGTACCAGGCCCGCGCTCGCCACCTCAATCGAGCATCAGGAAACGAGCATCAGGCGACCCGCACCGGGCACGGGCGGTGGTGAGGCGGACGGCCGGGACGTCAAGCGGACCCGTCGCGCAGGCCCTTGTTGTTCCTCAGTTCCTGGGTGTCGCGGCGCACCTCCTCCGCCCGGTCGCCCACCGACTGGATCTCCTCGGCCAACTCCGGGTTGACCGCCCGGACCTTGGACAGGGACGCCAGCAGCGGGTCGATCAACGCGACGGCGTCGTCCTCCGCCAGCGCGTCGCGGACCACCACGTCCACCCTGCCCACCTGACCGGCCAGGCTGCGCAACGACGCGGCGTTGTCGCGCGCCCACTGCGACACCGCGCGGTCGCCCGCGCGCTTGTCCCGCTCGGCGCGCACCCTGCCCTCGGCGGTCGAACCCAGCTCCGAGGGGCGCAACCTCAGGTACCGGCGTTCGGCGGCCTGCCGACTGGCCACCCCGAGCGCGGGCGCCAGCTCGGCCCAGCTGGCGCCCAGCTCCCGTGCCGCGGCGATCAGCTGGGGCTCCCACCCGGACAGCTCCTCGCGCAACCGCCGCAGCAGGACCAGCGCGGACAGCACCTGACCCGCGCTGAGGTCCTCGCCGGTGGCGGCAGCCCGGACGGTCTCGTAATCGTTGATCGCCATGGCGTCAACATACCGACGACGCCAGGGGTTGTCAACGTGTTGACGACGTGGTAGAAATGGTGGCGCAGCGCATTGACCTCAGCAGACGACTACTCGATCAGGAGGTGTTCCCCGATGTTGATGCGCACCGACCCCTTCCGGGAACTGGACCGGCTGGCGCAGCAGTTCTTCAGCGGACCGGGCACCTGGTCGCGACCGACGCCCATGCCGATGGACGCCTACCGCGCCGGGGACGAGTTCGTGGTGGAGTTCGACCTGCCCGGTGTCACGGTCGACGCGATCGACCTGGACGTGGAGCGCAACGTCCTCACCGTGAAGGCCGAGCGGCGCCCGAGCAGGACGGGTGAGGGGGTCGAGATGCAGGTCTCCGAGCGGCCGCTGGGCGTGTTCTCGCGCCAGCTGTTCCTCGGCGACACCCTCGACGCGGACCACATCAAGGCCGACTACGAGTCCGGGGTGCTGACCCTGCGCATCCCGATCGCGGAGAAGGCCAAGCCTCGCAAGATCGCCATCGGCAACACCGACAACGAGCCCAAGCAGATCAACGCCTGACCCCGCTGACCCGGCAGGCCGTGGACCGGCGCGGCGAGCCGGCGCAGCGGGCCTGGGACCTCCGTCGGCCCGGGACCTCCGTCGGCACTGGGCTCTGTCGGGCACAGGGCTTCGTTGGCCAGAGGTCTTCCTCGGTCATCGGTCAGAGGTCTCGCCGGTTCGAGGTCTTCTCGGCCCGGGGAGCGGAGTCCCGGCCGCGTAGCGCTGGCCCGGCTGCGCAGTGTCGGCCCGGCTGCGCGGTGTCGGCCCGGTCGCGTGGCATCGGCCCGGTCGCGCGGTATCGGCCTGGGCGTACGTCGGTCGGTGGTTGAGTTGGTGGTCGGGTTGGTGGAAAACCCGGTTCACACCCCGCCGGGTTTTCCACCAGGATCGCCGACCATGCGACCGGCTCCGGGAGAAGTGCTGCACTTCTCCGAAGACCCGACCATCACCCGCTTCCGGCCGCACGTGGCGGCGACCGCGCAGCAGCCCGACGCCTACGTCTGGGCGGTCGACCACGGGCGGGCGCCCGACTACTGGTTCCCGCGCCAGTGCCCTCGGGTGGTCACCTGGGCGGAGCCGGCCGGCGACGCCGAGGACCGGGCCTGGTTGGGCGCGCCGCGCGTGCACGCCATCGAGTACGGGTGGCTGCGCCGGGTGCAGGACGCGCGGTTGTACGCCTACCGGTTCGACGCCGCGCCGTTCCGGCCGTTCGGGGACCCGCCCCACGCGCACGTCGCCACCGGGGTCGTCGAACCGCTCGGGCCGCCCGAACCGGTCGGCGACCTGCTCGCCCTGCACGAGGAGGCCGGCATCGAGCTGCGGGTGGTGGCCACCCTGTGGCCGTTCTGGCGGCGGGTCTCCGCGAGCACGCTCGGGTTCAGCGGCATCCGGCTGCGCAACGCCGCCCGGGAACGGGCGTGACCTCACCGGCCACGACGCCGACCGCGCAGGACCGGCGTGCGATCAGGTGAACGTGCGATCAGGTGAAACCGGGCTCGGACGAGTCGGGTTCAGGTGAAGTCGGCGACGTGGTCGCGGGCCCACCGGTCGAACGTCAGCCCGGGACGTCCCAGGACCTCTTCCACGTCCGACGACACCCAGCTGTTGCCCTCGGGGTGCCGGCCCATCTCCAGGAACCACTCCACCACCTCGGGCGGGTGGACCTCCCGCCACTGCTCGCGGGCCTGCTCGGGCGTCAGCTCGTCGAAGCGCAGCCCGCGACCGATCGCCTCGCCGATCACCCGCACCGCGTCGCGCCGCCGCACCGGCTCCGGGCCCGTGGGCTGATAGGTGCGGCCGACGTGGTCGTCGGTCAGCAGCGCCTCCACGGCGATGGCGGCGATGTCGTCCTCGTGCACCATCGCGCTCCGCCAGTCCCCGAACGGGGCCCGCACCACGCCCTCCGCGCGGATCGACGGCGCCCACTCCCGCGTGTTGGCCATGAACTCGCCCGGGAACAGGTGCGTCCACTCCAGCCCCGAGGACTCGATCGCCCTGCGCAGCACGCGGTGCCAGGACTCCAGCGGGTCGTCGTCGGCGCGGCTCGGGTCGTCGTGCCCCAGGTGCGTCAGGCGGCGCACACCCGCCTCGACCAGGGCGTCCACGATCGCCCGGCCGTCGCCGTCCATCGCCACCAGGTGCACCCGCTCCACCCCGCGCAACGCCGGGACCAGCGACGCCGGGTCGGTGAAGTCGCCCGCCACCACCTCGACCCCGGCGGGCAGCCGGGCGGCGGACGGAGCTCTCGTGAGGGCGCGCACCGCGTGACCGGCGGCGAGCAACCTGCGGACCACGCGACCACCCACGGTGCCGGTCGCACCGGTGACCAGGATCGGCATCGTTCCTCCACGCATGATTCCTCCGGGCATGACGAACAAGCCCTGGTGAGGGGCTTGCTGAACGAATCGGGTCGACTCGGAGGAGGGTCTCGGAAGAAATACCGCATTGTCAAACGCGAACACCGCGTTCACGTTTTGCGCGCAGAGGCGATCGGAAATTCAATACACCGGTCCGACCTGCGGTGATGTCGACCGGGAAGAGAATTGTCGGGGAGTCCGCGACTTCGCCGCGGCCGCGACCGCTTGCCCACATACCGACCGGTCGGTACCCTCGCGGCGTGGACGAACGGCGCATTGACGCGGTGGTGCTGGACTGGGGCGGGGTGCTCACGGTCTCCGTGCCCGACTTCATCGAGGAGTGGCTGACCGCCGACAACATCGACCGGGACCGCTACGGCGTGACCATGCGCGGCTGGATGGGGCGCGACGCCGCCCCGGACAACCCGGTGTTCCGGCTGGAGACCGGTGAGCTGTCCGTCGCCGAGTTCGAGGCGCTGCTGGCCGCCGAGCTGGTCACCCTCGACGGGCGCGAGGTCGCCGCGAAGGGCCTGCTGCGCCGCATGTTCGGCAGCGCGAACCCCGACCCGAAGATGGTCGACCTGGTGCGCGAGCTGCGCGCCGACGGGCTGACCACCGTGCTGCTGTCCAACAGCTGGGGCGAGGGCTACCCCGAGGACCTGCTGCTGGAGCTGTTCGACACCATCGTGATCAGCGGCCGCATCGGGCTGCGCAAGCCCGACCCGCGCATCTTCGAGCACACCCTCGACCTGATCGGCCTGCCCGCCGACCGGTGCGCGTTCTTCGACGACGCGCCGGTCAACGTCGAGGGCGCCCGCGCCGTCGGCCTGCACGCCCACCGCCACACCGACGCCGACTCCACGCGCGCGGTGATCGACCGGCTCAGGGGAGCCCGCGCATGACCGAATCGCACGCCACCGCACCCGGCGCCACCGAACCGGATGGCACCGCACCCCGCCCGGCCGGCTCCCGCGGCGAAACCGCGCTGCCCGGCCTGGACCTCGACCGGCTCGCCGACCACCTGGGCACCGGCCCGCTGACCGGCGAGCTGATCCCGGGCGGCCGCTCCAACCTGACCTACCGCGTCACCGACGGCGAGCACCGCTGGGTGCTGCGCCGCCCGCCGCTGGGTCACGTGCTGGCCACCGCCCACGACATGGCCCGCGAGCACCGCGTCATCTCCGCCCTGGCCGACACCGCCGTGCCCGTGCCGCGCGCCGAGCTGCTGTGCACCGACACCGAGGTCCTCGGCGCGCCGTTCTACCTGATGCAGGAGGTGCCGGGCGTGGCGCTGCGGCACCGCGACCAGTGCCCCTGGCTCACCCCCGACCTCGCCGGGGCCCTGTCCGACCGGCTGGTCGACGTGCTGGCCGACCTGCACGCGGTCGACCCGCACGAGGTGGGCCTGACCGACTTCGGCCGCCCCGAGGGGTTCCTGCACCGCCAGGTCGCCCGCTGGGGCAAGCAGCTCGAGGCGTCCCGCAGCCGCGAGCTGCCCGGCATCGACGAGCTGCGCGACCGCCTGGCCGCCACCGTCCCGGTCACCCGGCGCACCGCGATCGTGCACGGCGACTACCGCCTGGACAACGTCCTGGTCACCACCGACCCGCTGGACGTCAGCGCCGTCCTGGACTGGGAGATGGCCACCCTGGGCGACCCGCTGGCCGACCTCGGCCTGCTGTGCGTGTACTGGAACGGCGTGGGCCTCGAGGACGACCCGATCACCGGCACCGTGCCCACGCTGCCCGGGTTCGCGAGCACCGAGCGGATGGTGGCCCGCTACGCCGAGCGCAGCGGCGCCGACGTCGAGGGCCTGGCCTGGTACACCGCGTTCGGCTACTTCAAGCTCGCCGTCATCCTCGAGGGCATCCACTTCCGCTTCACCCGCGGCAAGACCGTGGGAGCGGGTTTCGACCAGATCGGCCAACTCACCCTGCCGCTGGTCCGGCAGGGACTCGCCGCGAGCGCAGGGGAGCGCTGATGGACTTCGCCTACGACGCCACGACCGAGCAGCTGCGCGAACGGCTGCTGCGGTTCATGGACGAGCACGTCTACCCGGCCGAACCCGTCGCCCAGCGGCAGCTGGCCGAGGCCGCCGACCCGTGGGCCCGGCCCGCGGTCCTGGCCGACCTCAAGGCCGAGGCCCGCCGCCAGGGCCTGTGGAACCTGTTCCTGCCCGACGCCGAGCACGGCGCCGGCCTGACCAACCTCCAGTACGCGCCGCTGGCCGAGATCACCGGCCGCAGCCCGCACCTGGCGCCGGAGGCGCTCAACTGCGCCGCGCCGGACACCGGGAACATGGAGGTGCTGGCGATGTTCGGCACCGACGAGCAGAAGGAGCGGTGGCTCAAGCCGCTGCTGGAGGGCGAGATCCGCTCGGCGTTCTGCATGACCGAACCCGAGGTCGCCTCCTCCGACGCCACCAACATCGCCACCCGCATCGAGCGCGACGGCGACTCCTACGTGGTCAACGGCCGCAAGTGGTGGTCCTCCGGCGCGATGAACCCCGACTGCGCCATCTTCATCGTGATGGGCAAGACCGACCCCGACGCCGAGCGGCACCGCCAGCAGGCCATGATCCTGGTCCCGCGCGACACCCCGGGCGTGCGCGTCGAGCGCGGCATGCACGTGTTCGGCTACACCGACGCCTCCCACGGCGGCCACGCCGAGATCGTGTTCGACGACGTCCGCGTGCCCGCCGGCAACCTCATCGCCGGCGAGGGCGAGGGCTTCGCGATCGCCCAGGCCCGCCTGGGCCCCGGCCGCATCCACCACTGCATGAGGCTGATCGGCATCGCCGAGCGCGCCCTGGAGCTGATGTGCCGCCGCGCGGCCGGTCGCGTCGCCTTCGGCAAGCCCATCGCCCGCCAGGGCGTGGTGCAGGAGTGGATCGCCGAGTCCCGGGTGCGCATCGAGCAGGCCCGGCTGCTGGTGCTCAAGACCGCGTGGCTGATGGACACCGTCGGCAACAAGGGCGCGCACACCGAGATCCAGGCCATCAAGATCGCCACCCCGCTGATGGCCGAGTGGGTGCTGGACAAGGCCATCCAGGCGCACGGCGCGGGCGGGGTCAGCCAGGACTTCCCGCTGGCCGAGCTGTGGGCCTCGGCGCGCACGCTGCGACTGGCCGACGGGCCCGACGAGGTGCACCGCATGTCGCTGGCCAAGCGGGAGCTCAAGCGCTACCTGTGACCACGTCCGGGTGATGACCGCCGAACCGCGGTCCGACGGTCGTCACCCGGCACTGCGGTGGGCCGCCGACGGCGTTGTCGAGCATGGGCGGTGTCGGCAAGACGGCGCCGGCGTTGCACTGGGCGCACCGCACCCGGCACCGGTTCCCCCGACGGCGCTGGACGCCCTGCCGGTGGACGAGGCGGTCCGGCGGCTGCTCGACCCGCCGTGAACGGGCAACCGCTGTGCGCACGACCACGTGAAGGGGCGACGGAGCCGGGGTACGTTGTGGAAATGCGAAGGATCTTGATCACACAGGACGGGGTGAGGCACGCCGGGAACACCACCGCGGCGGGGGTGGTCCGTGGCTGAGGACGTCGTCGACCTGTGCGCCACCCTGCTGCGCTTCGACACCACCAACTACGGCCGCGGCGAGTCCGCGGGCGAGCGCGAGGCCGCGGAGTTCGTCGCCGGTCACCTGGAGACCGTCGGCGTGCCCGCCACCCTGCTCGAACCCGCGCCCCGGCGCACCAACGTGCTCGCCCGCGTGCCCGGCTCCGACCCCGGCCTGCCCGCGCTGCTGGTGCAGGCCCACCTGGACGTGGTGCCCGCCGACGCGAGCGAGTGGAGCGTGCCGCCCTTCGCGGGCGTCGAGCGCGACGGCTACCTGTGGGGCCGCGGCGCGGTCGACATGAAGGACATGGTCGCCATGGTGCTGTCCGTGCTCGGCGCCTGGTCCCGCGAGGGCCGGCGACCGCGCCGCGACGTCGTGCTGGCCTTCGTCGCCGACGAGGAGGACAAGGGCGAGTGCGGCGCCCACTGGCTGGTCGAGCACCACCCCGACTTCTTCGCCGGCTGCGCCACCGCCATCAGCGAGTCCGGCGGCTTCTCCCACCGCGTCGGGCCGCACCGCGTCTACCCCGTCGGCACCGCCGAACGCGGCACCTCCCACCTGCGACTGACCGCCACCGGGCGCGCCGGGCACGGCTCGCGCCGCAACGACGACAACGCCGTGGTCAAGCTGATCGGCGCGCTGGGCCGCATCGCCGCGCTGGAGCACCCCGTGCGCCTGACCCCGCCGGTGCGGGCGTTCATCGAGCAGGTCGCCGCCACCCTGGGCGTGCCGGTCGACTGGGACGACGTGGACGCCACCATCGCCCGGTTCGGGCCCGCCGCGAAGCTGGTGGAGAACACCGTGCGCAACAGCACCACGCCCACCGTGCTCCAGGCCGGGTACAAGGTCAACGTCGTGCCGGGCAGCGCCACCGCCGAGATCGACGTGCGCACCCTGCCCGGCACCGTGGACGAACTGCTGGCCTCGATCGACGCCGTGCTGGGCCCCGACGTGCGGCGCGAGTTCCTCAACCACCAGCCGCCCGTGCAGGCGCCCGTGGACTCCCCCGCGTTCGACGCCATGGCCGCGGCGCTGCGCGCGGAGGACCCCGAGGCCGTCGTCGTGCCCTACTGCATGGGCGGCGGCACCGACGCCAAGGCCTTCAGCGGGCTGGGCATCGACTGCTACGGCTTCGCGCCGCTGTTCCTGCCCGAGGGCTTCGACTACCGGGCCATGCCCCACGGCATCGACGAGCGCGTGCCGGTGGAGGGCCTGCGCTTCGGCGCGCGCGTGCTCGACCGGTTCATGTCGTCCTGAGCGTCGTCCCGAGGACGCGGGCGGGGACTAGGGGCAGGGCGCGGTGATCTCGCCCAGCCTGCCCAGCGCGTCGCGCAGCGCGGCCATCCGCCGCGCGCCCAGGTGCGCGGTCCACTCCCGCTCCACCTCCGCGACCGCGGCCGACCCGACCGAGGCCGCCGCCAACCCGCGCCCGGTCACCCGGATCAGCCGGGCCCGCGCGTCGGTCGGGTCGGGCGTGCGCTCCACGTAGCCCGCCCGCTCCAGCTGGTCGACCAGGAACCCGGCGGTCGGCCTGCCCACCTGCGCGGCCTCCGCCAGCTCGGCCAGCCGGGAGCCGTCGCGGCCGATGCGCCGGAACACCCGCGCCTGCGCGGGCGTCACGTCGTCGAACCCGGCCTCGGCCAGCGCGGCGAACACCCGGTTCTCCAGTTCGCGGTGCGGCAGGAACAGCAGCAGGCCCAGGTCGTCAGGCACGTCACTCCTCGACGTCGGAGTGATCACCCTATCGTGGGGTGTCGGTCGGCAGGGACGCGTTCGACCCCCACGTGCGGCGCGCCAGTCGGGCCATCTTCAGCGCCAGGTGCAGCTCCAGCCGCACCCGCCCGTCGGCCAGGTCGCGGCCGGTCAGCTCCGCGATGCGGCCCAGCCGGTAGTACAGGCTGGTGCGGTGCAGGTGCAGCCGCCCCGCGGTCGCGCGGGCGTCGCACCCGGTGTCCAGGTAGGTCTCCAGCGTCCGCAGCTGCACCTCCGACAACCCGCCCAGCACCTCCTCCGGCGCGGCGCCCAGCAACAGCCGGTAGGCGCCCAGGTCGGCGAACCCCACCCGCTCGGGCAGCGCCGGGTCCAGCCGCGCCAGCTCCGCCGCCGCCAGCGCCTGCCGGTAGGCCTCGCCCGCGCGGTCGGGCGGGTGCGGGTCGCTGACCCCGACGTGCCCCGGCAGCTCCGGCAGCGGTTCGCCGATCGGCACCGTGCGCACCGCGCGCGGCTCCAGCGCCACCACCACCCGCACCGGGACCCGCTCCCCGGCGGGCACCTGCGCGGCCAGCGCGGGCAGCCGCCCCGGCAGGTCCACCCCGGTCAGGTCCGCTTCCGACGGCGGCCCGCCCAGCACCCACAGGTAGCCCACCAGCACGCCCTGGTGCCGCAACGGGTAGCCCACGCGCTCGTGGAACCCCAGCTCCGGGTTGGCCGGGACCCGCACCGGCCCGGTCGCGGTGGTCACGCCGTGCAACTCCTGCCACGCCGCCACGTCCGCCGGCACCCGCCGGGTCAGGATCGCCCGCACCCGCGCGGGGTCCACCTCGTCGGTCTGCGCGCTGTGCGCGACCACCCGCCCGGCCACGTCGTCCACCGACACCCCGCGCCCCAGTTCCCGGGACAGCTCGTCGAGCAGCTCCTGCATTCCGACAACTGTAGGAACAACTCCCTCCACCCGACGGTCGCCCCGACGCCGCCCACGCCCTAGCGTTCCGCACCGTGACGAACAGCAGGATCGCACCCTGGGCCTCACCGCGGGCGCGACGCAGGCTCGCCGAGGTCGAAGCGGCCGTCTCCGCCGACCTGAGCGCCGCCGGCGTCGCCGACACCGTCCGCAAGGCCCTCGACGCCCACGCCAACCAGTTCGACGACGACGGCATCGTGCTCTACGCGGGCACCAACGTGCTCAGCCCCGCCGCCGCGGCCGCGGGCTCGGTGCCGGTGTCCAGCCGGCCCAGCATGGGCTGGCCCGGCGAGAAGTACCAGGTGGGCCTGGACCACCTGGACACCCTGGAGGTGCTCGCCCCGATGCTGGTCGCCTCCCTGGTGGAGGCCGACTTCGCCGAGGTGCGGCTGCCCAGCGCCACCCTGGCCAACCTCGCCGTCTACACCGCCTTCGCCCGCGCCGGCGACAAGATCGCCGTGCTGCCCGAGTTCGCGGGCGGCCACGCCAGCCACCACGCCCAGGGCGTGCCCGCGATCCGCGGCCTGACCGTGGTCGACCTGCCCTACCTGCCCGACGAGCTGGACATCGACTACGACAAGCTGCCCGGGTTCCTGCGCGTGCACCGGCCCCGGATCGTGGTGATCGGCGCGAGCCTGATGCTGTTCCCGCACGACGTGGCCGCGGTGCGGGCCGCCTGCGACGAGGTCGGCGCGATCCTGGTCTACGACGCCTCCCACGTGGCCGGCCTGGTCGCGGGCAAGGAGTTCCAACGCCCCCTGCACGAGGGCGCGCACCTGATGACCTTCTCCACCTACAAGTCCTTCGGCGGGCCCTCCGGCGGCTGCGTCGCCACCCGCGACCCCGACCTGGCCGAACGGGTCTCCACCGTCGTCTACCCCGGGATGCTGGCCAACTACGACGCCGGCCGCCTCGGCGCGCTCGCCGTCACCGCCGCCGAACTGGCCGAGCACGGCCCGGAGTACGCGCGGGCGTGCGTGGCCAACGCGCAGGCGCTGGGCGCGGCCCTGTTCGAGCGCGGCATCGACGTGGCCCGCCACGACGGCGTGTTCACCCGCTCCCACCACCTGGCCGTCGACGCCCTGCCGCTGGGCGGCGGCGACGCGGCCGCCGAGCTGCTCGGCCGGGCGGGGATCTACCTGTCCGGCATCAGCCTGCCCTGGCAGCGCATCGACGAGGGCCTGCGCGGCCTGCGCATCGGCACCCAGGAGATCACCCGCCGCGGGTTCACCCCCGACGACCAGCCCGCGATCGCCGACCTGGTGCGGCGCGCCCTGATCGCCGGGGAGTCGCCCGAGCGGGTGCGCGCCGACGCCATCGCCCTGCGCCGGGAGGTCAACGCGCGCACCGCCGCCGGCTGACCGGCCGCGCGTCACCCGGTGGCACCAGGCTCGTCGCGGCCACCGGGTGACGCTCCCGCGGTCTTGACCTTGACGCGACGTCGGGGTTTCTACTGGTCGCGTGCGAATCGGAGAACTCGCCGCGCTGGTGGGCGTGTCGACCAGGGCGGTGCGGCACTACCACCAACGCGGCCTGCTGGACGAACCGGCCAGGCTGGCCAACGGCTACCGCGAGTACGGGCTGCGCGACGTCGTCGTGCTGGCCCGCATCCGCAGGCTCACCGAGCTGGGCCTGTCGCTGGACGAGGTGCGCGACGCCCTCGGCGACGGCCGCGACCTGCACGAGATCCTCGTCGAGCTGGACGGCGACCTGGCCGCGCAGGAGGACCGGCTGCGGGAGCGGCGGGCCCGCCTGGCGGGGCTGATCGAGCGGACCCGGCCGCACGCCGACGACGCCGTCACCCCCGAGCTGCTGGCCCTGCTCGACGTGCTGGCCGACCGGCCGCCCACACCGCTGGTCGACCGGGAGCGCGAGCTGCTGGCGCTGATGGACACCACCGCCACCCGCGCCGACCGCGACCGGGTCGTGGCCGCGCTGAGGGACCGCGCCGCCGACCCCGACGCCGTGCGGCGGGACCGGGAGCTGACCGAACGCCTCGCCGACCTGGCCGAGGCCGGGGTCGACGACCCCCGGGTGGAGGCGCTGGCCGCCGACCTCGTCGCCGCGCTGCCCGCCGACCTGCTGGCCGGCGGCGACGCGGGCGGCCCGTTCGCAGACGCCGTGCTCGACACCCTCGCACCGGCCCAGGCCGAGGTGGTGCGGCGGGTGCTGCGACGGGTTGGTGCGGCGTGACGACCGGTCTGAAGGGCCTGTGGTGGTGGCTGTGCCGGCGGCGCGTCGACGTCGGTCCCGACGACGTCGCCCTGGACTACGCCCGCGGCCAGGTCCGCACGTCGCTCGTGCTCGCCGGGCTGGTGGTCGTCGAGGCGGTCGCGGTGGGCCTCCTGGTCCGGTGGCCGTGGCTGCACGTGCTGGACGCGATCGCGCTGGGAGCCGTGCTCTCCGCGGCGGCGGGCCTCGCGGTCCACCCGCACGTCGTCGGCCGCGAGGCCCTGCTGCTGCGCGACGGCGGCCGGTTCGCCGTGCGCGTCCCGCTCGACGCGATCGCCTCGGTCCGGGCCCACTGGCGCTCGCACACCGGCAAGCCCCGCCACGTCGACGGCGACGAGCTGGTCCTGTCGGTCGGCAACCAGACCGACGTGCACCTCGTGCTGACCCGGCCGCTGGAGGTGCGCCGACCGGCCGGAACGGTGACCCGGATCAGCTTCCGCGCCGAGGACCCGGACACCGCCGCGGCCGCGATCAGGGCCGCCCTCAACCGGTTTGGACGATCGTCCAGTACGATCGTCCAATGACGGTGCGACAACGACTGCTGCGGGCGGCCGCGGAACTCATCGCCGAAAAGGGGTGGGGCGCGGTCAGCACGCGGGTGCTGGCCGACCGCGCCGGGGTGGGGTCCGGGGTGGTCCACTACCACTTCGACTCGCTGCGGGCCGTGCTCGTGGAGGCGTCCGTGGGCGCCCTGCGCGCCGCCCTGGCCGAGCTGCCCCGCCTGCTGGAGGACTCGGCCACCCCCGACGAGGCGCTGGCCGCGCTGCTGGGCGCGCTGGACGGGCACGGCGACCAGGAGCTGTTCATCGAGACCATCCTCGCCGCCACCCGCGACGACGCGCTGCGCGAGGCCGTGCGCGAGGTGCTGGTCGAGTTCCGCGCCGAACTGGCCGCCTGGCTGGCCCGACGCGGCGTGCCCACGCCCGAGAGCACCGCGGCCGTGCTCGCCGCGGCCCTGGACGGCGTGCTGCTGCACCGCGCCCTGTCACCCGACCCGTCCCCGGATGCGATCGTGTCGGTGCTGGGCAGGACGCTGCGATGAGGGTCCTGATCAGCGGCGCCGGCATCACCGGCCTGGCCCTGGCCCACCGGCTGGGCACCCTCGGCCACGACGTCGTGGTGCTGGAGCAGTCGCCCGCGCCCCGCACCGCCGGGTACATGATCGACTTCTTCGGGCCGGGCTACGACGCCGCCGAGCGCATGGGCGTGCTGCCCCGGCTGCGCGAGCTGGGCTACCGGGTGGTCGAAGCCGCCTACCTCGACGACCGGGGCCGCCGGGTCGCCGGGATGCGCTTCGACCGGGTCGCCCGCGCCGTGGACGGGCGGCTGCTGAGCATCATGCGCCCCGACCTCGAACGCGCGTTCCGCGAAGACCTGCCGGCGACGGTCGGGCTGCGGTTCGCCGCCCGCGTCGTCGGCGTCGAGCAGGACGCCGACCGGGTGACCGCGCGGCTGGCCGACGGCACCACCGCCACCGGTGACCTGCTCGTCGGCGCGGACGGCGTGCACTCCGCGGTGCGGCGGCTGGTGTTCGGCGAGGGCCACCTGCGCCACCTCGGGTTCCACACCGCCGCGTTCGTGTTCGACGACCCGCACGTGCACGAACTGGTGCGCGACCGGTTCTGCCTCACCGACACCGTCGGCCGCCAGGTCGGGTTCTACGGGCTGCGCGACGGGCGGGTGGCCGCGTTCACCGTGCACCGCACGTCCTCCCCGGACCTGCCCGAGGACCCGCGCGCGGCGGTGCTGGAGACCTACGGCTCGCTGGGCTGGGTGGTGCCCCGGGCGCTGGCGCGCTGCCCCGCGGAGATCTACTACGACCAGGTGGCCCAGGTGGAGCTGCCCCGGTGGTCGTCCGGACGGGTCGTGCTCGCGGGCGACGCGTGCGGCGCGGTGTCGCTGCTGGCCGGCCAGGGCGCGTCACTGGGCATCGGCGGCGCGTGGGTGCTGGCCTCGCACCTGGACGACCCGGCCGCCTACGAGCGCGCCTGGCGGCCCGTGGTGGAGGACCGGCAACGGGTGGCCAGGTCGGGGGCGCGCTGGTTCCTGCCCGACTCGCCGCTGCGGCTGCGCGCCCGACGGGTCGCGATGAGGCTGTCGCACCTGCCCGGCGTGGACCGGCTCATCACCACGAGCCTGGTCGGCAAACCGGTCACGATCGGGTGAGAACACCACCCCGTGCGCCGATCCGGAACTCTGATCGGCGCACGGGGAATGCGCGTCGAACGCACCGGATGCGCGTTCCACGCGGGGTCGATTCACTCCCGGGCGGAAATAGGGCAACTTGTCCCCATTGCTCCCGGAAAAATTTCGACAAACCCCCGGAGTTGTCTCGCCGGGCCCGCTGCAGGACACGGTGTCGCACCGCACATCAACGCCTTGACATGCCCTTTAACAACTTTTCGGCGATCCTGAGCCGAATGGCGGATTGCCCGGTTCCGCACCCGCTATGCATGCTCTGCCGCGCCAGCGAGCCGGCGAGCCGACCGGCCCGCATGGACATTGGGTTCTGAGGGGGACCTTTTGCCATCGCCTCGCGGAGGCGCGTGAAAACGCGCGCCCGAAAGAGCTGTCCACGCAATCGCGGTGGTGCTGACCGCCGCGCTGGCCGCCTCCGGCCTCCAGCCGATCCCGCCACCGGCCGCCGTCGCCGCGCCGACCGCGGTCAGCCCCCGTGACCTCCCGCTGCTGCCGGCGGGGACCGCCGAGCCCGACGCGGTCGCCCCGGCCGCACCGGCGGCGGACTTCACGCCACCGGCCACGGCGGAGGGCACGGGCGGATCGCACTTCGACCCGGAGCGGTCGCGCGTGGTCCGGTTCGGCGTGGTCGAGGCGGAGTCCTACAAGTCCGACGGCTGCTGGTGCCGCGACTGCGGCGTGCAGGGCATCAACGGCCTGGTCGCGGCCCTCTACGACAACCGCCACCTGACCGGCAGCCCGAAGGTCTACCAGACCGGCCTGGCCACCGACGGCACCACCGCCCGCAACTGGGGCGACGCGGCGCCGGCCGCGGGTGTCCCGGCGGACAACTTCTCGCTGCGCCTGACCGGTGACGTCGTGTTCCCCGAGGCGGGCAACTACAGCCTGCGGGGCGGCGGTGCGGGCGTGCGTCAAGGCCTGCGGTCGGGTGACGCAGGCGGTCACGCGGGTCAACCGGGGGGCGAAGGCCCGGGTCGGCGAGCAGCCGGCCAAGCGCCACGGGAAGAACCGCATCACCTTCGAGAACAAGCGGGGCAGGGTCCACCTGGACCTGATCGCGACCAGGGGGAAGAACACCCACCACCAAGAAGGACGTCCCCACCCCGCACTGGACCTTTCAGCCGCGGAACCCGAGGGCTCCGCACGGGTGGGGCAAGACGGACCGCAACAATGTGAAGTCCGCGAGCTGGTGGCTGTTGTCACGAGCCGCCAAGAGGATCTGCTGGAGGCGCTGAGGTGTCGGGTGCGGTGTTCCGCGGCATGGAGCCGTGGAAGTTGGACGGTGGGATCATCGAGTGCGAGGGCACACCGCTCGGCCTGGTCGACCTCCACAACGACGCCGACGTGCTCGGTGTCGAGGTCAGGCCCTCGTCCTCCGGTCTGGCGGTGGAGCTGGCGTTCTCGCTCTCCGGTGACCGGGCGTGCCGGTTGACGTTCTCCGGGGTGTCGGGCCTGCGGATCACCCAGCTGGACCACCACCCGAACGACGCCGACCTGTTCCACGAGGTCAGCCACGTGCCGATCGAGGGCGCGGGGGTGTCGGACTTCGAGATCGTCCTGGCCGCGGCCGAGGTCGACTTCCGGGCCGCTGAAGTGGAGTTCACCGCGGGCTGAGCGGCGGCACGTCGACGCCGCCCACTCCGGTCGGCCCTTCGAGGAGTCGAAGGGCCGACCAGAGGCCGTGTCGACCTCGCCATCCGGAACCGCACGCGGGTCGGTTCCGGATAGCGTGCCCCGGTGAACCTGCGCCACTCGGTCCGCGCCATCCTGCTGGACGAGCACGACCGCGTCCTGCTCTGCCGCATCGCCGTCCCCGGACCGGAGCGGGTGGTGGTGTGGGTCGCGCCCGGTGGCGGCGTCGAACCCGGCGAGGCGCCGGTCGAGGCCCTGCGCCGCGAGCTGCGCGAGGAGGTCGGGACCGTCGACCTGGACCCCACACCGCCGCTGGTGTGGCGGCAGCGGGTCGTCGCACCAGGTCACGCGCCCGGTCACGACGGCGTGGTGAACGACTACTTCCTGGTCCGCGCCGGGGTGTTCACGCCGCGCGGCGCGTTGACCGACGCGGAGCTCGCCGCCGAGAACATCAGCGGTTGGCGCTGGTGGTCGTTGCCGGAGATCGCCGGCTACCGCGGCCCCGACCTGTTCTCCCCGCGCGACCTCGCCACGCCGCTGGCGGCGCTGATCGCCCACGGCGCGCCCGCCGACCCGGTGCCGCTCGGGCTCTGAGGCGGTGGTGCGCGCCGCGTCCCGGGGCCGCCTGCCCGGCCCACCACGACGGTTTCCGACCAACCGGACACCCTGTCTCGTTTCGTCACGGTGACAGTTGGCCGGTGGTGCCGGGGAGCGCCGGTTCGGGTTCGAGCAGGGCCTGTCCCACCAGGTCCGCGGCGCTGCGCGCGGGGTCGCGGGCGGCGTGGTTGTAGACCTGCTCGGTGGTGTCGAGGCTGCTGTGGCCCACGTCGGCCTGCACGTGCACCATCTCCGCCCCCGCCTCGACGGCGGTGGTCACGTAGAAGTGGCGCAGCGCGTGCGGGTGCATGGCGTCGGCCACGTCGCGCAGGGCGTCCCCCGCCGAGGCGGCGGTGCGCCGCAGCAACTGCCACAGCGCCTGGCGCTGGTAGCGGTTGCCGGTGCGGGTGGTCAGCAGCGGCTGTGACCGCCACGCGGCCTGGCCCCTCGCCCACACCACCTCGGTGCTGCGGCTGTCCCGGTGGTGCAGGTAGTCCATCAGGGCGGTGTCGGCCAGCGCGTGCAGGTAGACGATGCGGGTCTTGCCACCCTTGCCGGTCACGCGCAGCGCGCGGCGACCGCGGGTGACGTGCAGGTCGGCGCGGTCGAGGCCGCAGATCTCGCTGACCCGCAGCCCCAGGGTGAACAGGGCGACGACCGCGCCCGCGCGGCTGGTGTCGACCGGGCTCGCACCGCGGCGCGGCGCCACGGCTGCGGCGTAGAGGGCGCGGACCTGCCGGGTGGTGAGGGTGACGGTGCTGGTGGCGCTGTCGCGGGCGACGACCAGGCCCAGCCTGCGCCGGTCCAGGGCCGCCGGGTTGCCCTCGGCCAGCCCGGCGTCGGCCAGGTGGGTGTAGAGCGCCTTCACCGTGGCCAGCAGGCGGTCGCGGGTGCTCACCGCCGCGCCGGCGGCGGCCAGCTGGGCGAGCCAGGTCTTCACGTCGGTGGAGCGGGCCCGCAGCGGGTCCAGGCCGCGGTGGGCGCACCAGCGGAACCAGTGCAGGTGCCGCAACCGCCCGCGCGGCGCCGGCGGCGGGCGGTGCCGGTCGCCCTCGGGGTGCGGGGACAGGCCCAGCGCGGTGGCGTACTGCAGGACGGCGTGCGCCCAGGCGGGGTCGTCGTGGCCGGTCCACTCGCGGACGTCGGCGACGCCGACCGGCAGGCCGAGCCCTTCGGCATAGGTGCGGCGCGTCGCGGCGTTGCCGTAGGCGCCGAGCCACTCGGCGATCTCCCCCAGCAGCCCGGCGGGGTCCTCCACGCCGGGCCAGGGGCCGTCCTGGGGCCACCCGGTTTTTCGGGAGGCGATCCGGTCGTCCGACACCCGGTCGATATCACTCACAGTGTGCGCACACCTGTCTCTGAGTAGCCCTGTCCGCCAGGAACCATCTTAGCTACAAAAGCCTCCTTCTGTAGCCGAGTTCAGTTGTAGTTATAGATCTACAACCTGAAGTTGCGAGTAGTCCAACTTATTACTAGGGTTTGATCATGACTCAAGCTCCGGAGAGGACGGCGCTGTGCGCCTTCGGCCGCTGCCGCGCCCCTCTTCCGCCGCCGGGCCCCCGCGGCGGCCGGCCGTTCGAGTACTGCCCCGAGCGCGACTGGCCCGGCGGCCACACCTGCAAGCAACTGGCGGCGGCCGAGACCGCGTTGACCGAGGCGCTGGGGACGGCCACCGCGCCGCACCTGTCGGGCGCGGCGAGCGTCTTCGTGGACGCGGCCGGGCGCGTCCTGGAACCGATGACCGCGCTCGCGGCCGCCCTGGAGGACCTGCGCACCTCCGCGGCGGCCGAACTGACCGCCGCCTCGGAGCAGGTCGAGCGGGCCAACGCCGAAGCCGCCCGCGAACGCGGGCTGCGCGAGGCGGCGGTGAGCCGGGCCGAACGGGCCGATCAGGACAAGGCCACCGCCGAGACCGCCCGGGACGCGGCCCTCGCGGACGCCCGCACCGCACGCGAGGAGCACGCCGAGGCGCTGCGGGTCCGCGAGCGGGCCGTCGCCGCGCAGCGCGCGACCGAACTGGAACTGGCGCGCGGCGCCGCCGAACGCGACGCCGCCCCCCGCCCGGCCGAGCAGGCGGCCACCACCGCCGCCGCCACGGTCGCCGCCATCACCGCCGCGGCCGACCAGCGGGTGCGGGCGGCGACGGCCGCGGAGACCGAGGCCCGCGAACAGGCCGCCGAACTGCGTGCCGAGGTGAAGGCGCTGCGCCACCGGCTGACCGAGCAGGACCACCGGCTCCAGACCGCCGAACAGGCGGTCGAGCGGGTGCGCGGCGAGGCGGAGCAGCGGATCGAGAGGATCACGGCCGACGCGGAGCGCCGCGTCGACCAGGCC
>NZ_JBHWIE010000122.1:0-20179 GCF_042732085.1 Actinosynnema sp. NPDC059797 | reverse complement strand
GCGCACCCCCATCCGGGGTGCGCCGCCGACGCGTGTTCGAAGCGCCGGAGCGTGGGCACCCTGCGGTCATGTCCGATACCGCGATCGCACACCCCGGCCTGACCGACGACGTCCGCCCGACCCCCGACCACGGCGAGGCGACCTACAAGGGTTCCGGCAGGCTGACCGGCAAACGGGCCGTGATCACCGGCGGCGACTCCGGCATCGGCCGGGCCGTCGCCCTCGCGTTCGCGCGCGAAGGCGCGGACGTGCTCATCTCCTACCTGCCCGCCGAGGAGAAGGACGCCCGCGACACCGCGCGGCTCGTCGAGGACGCCGGCCGCAAGGCCGTCACCGTCCCCGGCGACCTGGTCGAGGAGGCGCAGTGCGCGGCCGTGGTGGCCCGCGCGGTCGAGGAGTTCGGCGGCATCGACGTGCTGGTCAGCAACGCCGCGCACCAGATGGCCCAGGAGAACGGCCTGCTCGACATCACCACCGAGCAGTTCGACCGGGTGCTGAAGACGAACCTCTACGCCATGTTCTGGCTGTGCAAGGCGGCCGTGCCGCACATGGGCGAGGGTTCGACGATCATCACCACGTCGTCCATCCAGGCGTTCCAGCCGTCGCCGCAGCTCCTCGACTACGCCACCACCAAGGCGGGCATCGTCAACTTCACCAAGGGCCTGGCGCAGAACCTGGCCGAGAAGAAGATCCGGGTGAACTCCGTCGCGCCCGGTCCGATCTGGACGCCGCTCATCCCGGCCACCATGCCGCCCGAGGCGGTGGAGAGCTTCGGCGAGGACACGCCGCTGGGGCGCGCCGGGCAGCCCGCCGAGCTGGCCCCGCTGTACGTGTTCCTGGCGTCCGACGAGTCGAGCTACATCACCGGCGAGGTCGTCGGCGTGACCGGCGGGAAGCCCATCGTCTGACCCCGGAGGGACGAAACCGCAGGTCAGGAGGCCGTTAAAAATCTTGAAGAAAAATCCGGGTCGGTGTCGAAATCCCGTTCCGCCCGTTCGTCGCGGTAGTAGGGGCCAGGATGTACCGGCTGGACGAACCGAACGGAGAAGACGATGCGTTTCATGGTGATCGTGAAGGCGACCGCGGAGACCGAGGCCGGCGCCATGCCGTCCGAGGCGGAGCTGGTCGAGATGGCCGCCTTCAACGAGGAGCTGGTCAAGGCCGGCGTGCTGCTGGCCGGCGAGGGCCTGCACCCCAGCTCGAAGGGCGCGCGGGTCTACTTCTCCGGTGACCGGCGCACCGTGGTGGACGGCCCGTTCACCGAGACCAAGGAGCTGATCGCGGGGTTCTGGCTGCTGGAGGTGAAGTCGCTGGAGGAGGCCGTCGAGTGGGTCAAGCGCGTGCCGAACCCCACCGGCTCGGAGTCCCAGATCGAGATCCGCCAGGTCTTCAGCTCCGAGGACTTCGAGAACGCGCCGCAGGAGCTGATCGACCGCGAGAACGAGCTGCGGGCCGAGCTGGGGGAGCGCGCCAAGGGCTGACGGGCCGCCCCGTCCCACCCCGCCTTGCCGACGCGCGTCGGTAGCTGATCTGATCCCGGGTCGTGATGGCTACCGACGCGCGTCGTGCCGTTGAGGCGGTGTGGCGGATGGAGTCCGCCCGCCTCATCGCCGGCCTGGCGCGGCTGGTGCGGGACGTGGGGCTCGCCGAGGAACTGGCCCAGGACGCGCTGGTCAGCGCCCTGGAGCAGTGGCCGGAGACCGGCGTGCCGCGCAACCCCGGCGCGTGGCTGATGACCGCCGCCAAGAACCGCGGCATCGACCTCATCCGCCGCTCCCAGAACTACCGGCGCAAGCTGGAGGAGATCGGCCGCGACACGGAGCACGACCACGCGCCGGACGCGGGCGCGGGCGTCGGCGACATCGACGACGACCTGCTGCGCCTGGTGTTCACCGCCTGCCACCCCGTGCTGTCCACCGAGGCGCAGGTCGCGCTGACCCTGCGGATGCTGGGCGGCCTGACCACCGCCGAGATCGCCCGCGCGTTCCTGGTGCCCGAGGCGACCGTCGCCCAGCGGATCGTGCGGGCGAAGAAGACCCTGGCCAAGGCGGGCGTCCCGTTCGAGGTCCCGGCGGAGGACGAGCGGGACGCGCGCCTGGCGTCCGTGCTCGGCGTGATCTACCTGATCTTCAACGAGGGCTACTCGGCCAGCTCGGGCGACGACTGGATGCGCCCCGCGCTGTGCGAGGACGCGCTGCGGCTGGGCCGCGTGCTGGCGGGCCTGGCGCCGCGCGAACCCGAGGTGCACGGGCTGGTCGCGCTGATGGAGATCCAGGCCTCCCGGTCCCGGGCCCGCGTCGGCCCGAACGGCGAACCCGTGCTGCTGCTGGACCAGGACCGGGCCCGGTGGGACCAGCTCCTGATCCGGCGCGGGCTGGCCGCGCTGGAACGGGCCGAGTCGGTGCCCGGACCGCGCGGCCCGTACACCCTCCAGGCCGCCATCGCCGCCTGCCACGCGCGGGCACGCGTGCCCGAGGACACCGACTGGACCCGGATCGCGGGCCTGTACGAGACGTTGGCGCTGGTCACGCCGTCGCCGGTGGTGGCGCTGAACCACGCGGTGGCGATCGGCATGGCGTTCGGCCCGGCGGTGGGGCTGGAGCTGGTGGACGAACTGGTGGAGGAGCCCGCGCTGCGGGACTACCACCTGCTGCCCAGCGTGCGCGGCGACCTGCTGGTCAAGCTGGGCAGGACCGCCGAGGCGCAGGTGGAGTTCGAGCGGGCCGCCGGCCTGACCCGCAACGAGCGCGAGCGCCGGCTCCTGCTCGACCGCGCCGCCGCCTGCTGAGGACCTCTGGCATGGTGGACCCAGGGGTTCACATGACGCACACCAGGCTGGGCAGGCAGCGCGACTTCGTCCGCTTCTGGGCCGCGGACACCGTGTCGCTGGCCGGCACGCACGTCACCACGCTCGCGCTCAAGACGGTGGCCGTGCTGACGCTCGGCGCGTCCGCCACCGCCGCCGGCCTGCTGGAATCGGCCCGCTGGCTGCCGTACCTGCTGTTCGGCCTGGTCGCGGGCGTCCTGGTCGACCGCCGCCGGCGGCTGCCGCTGCTCATCGGCGCCGACCTGGCCCGCGCCGCCGTGCTGGCGCTGATCCCGCTCCTGGCGTTCACCGGCGTCCTCACCCTGCCGCTGCTCGCCGCGATCATCCTGGTCTTCGGCACCCTGTCGCTGTTCCACGACGCGGCGCACCAGTCGTTCCTGCCCCGCCTCGTGCCCACCGCGCAGCTCACCGACGCCAACGCCCGCATGGAGCAGACCAGGTCGGTCGCGCAGGGCCTCGGCCCGCTGGCGGGCGGCGCGCTCGTGAAGCTGGTCGGCGGGCCGCTCGCGTTCCTCGTCGACGCCGTCAGCTACCTCGGCTCCGCGCTGGTGCTGTCCCGGCTGAGGACCGTCGAACCCGCGCCCGTCCCGGCGGCGCGCGACCTGCGCGGCGAGATCCGCGACGGGGTGCGCTGGATCTACCGCCACCCCGTCCTGCGCCCGCTCGCGCTCGCCACGCACGCGTGGTTCCTCTTCGCGTCCATGATCGGCGCGGTCTACACCGTGTACGTGCTGGACGTGCTGGCGTTCGACCCGTTCCTGTTCGGCGTGACGTTCGCGGTCGGCGGGCTCGGCGGGGTGCTCGGCGCGTCGCTGTCCGTCCCGGCGGGACGGCGGTTCGGCGAGGGACCCGTGGTCCTCGCGGGCCGCTGGCTCGCACCGGCGGGCTACGCCCTGCTGCCGTTCGCCACACCCACCACCGGCGGTTTCGCGCTGCTGTGCGCCGCGCAGTTCGTGTTCTACTTCGCGCTCGGCGTGGAGGGCCCCGTGGAGATGGGCTACCAGCAGGCCATCACCCCCGACCACCTCCAGGGCCGCATGAACGCGACCAGGCGGTCGTTCAACCGGGCCATGATCGTGTTCGGCGCGCCGCTGGGCGGCCTGCTCGCGGACCTGCTCGGCATGGCGGAGGCCCTGTGGATCGCGGTGGCCGGCCTGGTCGCGCAGGCCGTGGCGATCACCTGCTCACCCGTCCGCACCGCCCGCCTCTGACCGTGGAGCTGCGCGCGGCCCGCCCCGCCGACCTGGACCGGCTGTCCCGGCTGGACGACTCGTTCACCACGGGCACCGTGTTCGAGGTGGACGCCGAACCCGACCGCCTCACCCTGCGCGCCGTCCCCGTCGACCCGCCCCTGACCAAGGTGTTCCCCCCGGACGACGAGCCGTGGGGCGAGGTGTTCGTCGCCGCCGAAGGGCCGCGGGTGCTCGGCTTCATCTCCCTGGAGGCGGTCGAGTGGCACCGCCGACTGGTCGTCCGGCAGCTCACCGTGGCGCCGGGCCACCGGGGCCGCGGCATCGGCCGGGCCCTGGTGGAACGGGCCGCCGCGCACGGCCGCGCCCTGGGCCTGCGCACGCTGTGGCTGGAGACGTCGACCGCGAACGCACCCGCCGTGCACGCCTACCGCCGAATGGGCTTCACCCTGTGCGGCCTGGACACCACCTTCTACCGAGGCACCCCGGCAGAAGGCGAAACGGCCCTGTTCTTCGCCCAGGACCTCTAGCCCCCTGCCCCCTTCTCTCCCCTCCCCCTCTCCCCCTACAGAACGTGCCCCCTCAACAGAACGTGGCCGCCGGCAAATCCCCCTTCAGGTAAGCGCCGGGCGGCACCCCCATCACGGCGCGGAACTCGGCGTTCAGGTGCGCCTGGTCGAAGTACCCCAACTCGGCCGCCACCCGCGCCCACCCCCCGCTCCTACCGCGCGCCACCGCCCGCCGCACCCGATCCACCCGCGCGAACCTCTTGGGCGACAACCCGACCGCCCTGGTGAACACCGTCCGCAACTGCCGCTCGCTGACGTGCAGCGCCCGCGCCGTCTCCGCCACACCACGCGTGCGCAACGACCGCGCCGCCGCGAGCACCAACTCGGACGGCCCCGGGTCGACCGAGGCGACCCGCTCCAGCACGACCGAGGCCAACGCGACCTCCAACAGTCCCCCCGCCCTCGCCCCCACCGGCTCCGCCGCCATCCCCAGCACCTCGGGCAAGCCGGGCAACCCACCCCGGGGCCACAACTCACCCAGCGGCACCACCTGGTTGAGCAGCTCGTCCACCCGCACGTCCAGCAGGGCCTGCGCCCGCCCCGGCGTCAACCGCACCGCGGTCCGCCGCGCCTCGCGGGCGGTGTAGTAGCGGGCGGTGTCCCGCGGCCCGACGACGTGCGCGCCCTCCGACGCCGAGCACAGCACGATGGTCGTGGCCGTGTCGGGCGCGTGCACGTACGTGTCGTCGGCGAAGGTCCGGGTGGCGATGCCGGTCACCCAGGGTCGCAGTCGCTCGTCCACACGGTCCACAACCGCCGGAATCTCCAAGAACTTCCCACCCCGCCACCGCGAAGCTGATCGCATGATCGTCATCGCCGGTGCCACGGGCACCATCGGCCGCGAAGTGGTCCACCTGCTCACCACCCGCACCACCCCGTTCCGCGCCCTCTCCCGCACCCCCACCCTCTCCGCTCCCCCACCTCCCCCAATCTCTCCCCCACGCTCTCCCCTTCCCCTTCCCCCTCCTCCCTCTCCCCCTCCCTCTCCCTCGATCCCTCCCCTTCCCCCTCCCGGCAGCTGGGTACGGGGCGACCACACCGACCCGGCCTCCCTGGACGCCGCGTTCACGGGCGCGTCGGCGCTGTTCCTGCTGGGCCCTGGCACCGACGTGATGCCCGCCTACGACCGGGCCCTGCTGGACGCGGCGGAACGGGCGGGCATCAGGCGCGTGGTGAAGCTGTCCGTGATGCCGGTCGGCCCGATCACCGAGCTGCACCGACCGGGCGAGGAGAGGACCAGGACCTTCCCCGAGTGGACCGTGCTGCGCCCCAGCCTGTTCGCGTCGAACTCGCTCCAGTGGGCGCCGCTGATCGCCGCCGGCGAGCCGGTGCCCAACCCCATGGGCGAGGTCGAACTGGGCGTCGTGGATCCGCGCGACGTGGCGGAGGTGGCGGTGGCGGCGCTGACCGGCGACCACCACGGGCGGACCTACACCCTGACCGGCCCGGAACTCCTCAGCACCCCCGCACAAGCCGCCATCCTGTCCCGGGTCCTGAACCGCCAAGTGTCCACAGTAGACATACCCCTGGAGTCCCTGGACCCGAACCTGGCCAAAGCCGTAGCCGCCGTCCGAACCGGCGAGGGCTCCATCACGACCACCCACGTACCCGACATCCTGGGCCGCCCGGCCCGCGACTACACCACCTGGGCCCGCGACCGCTACCCCACGACCTGACCACTCAACTCACAGCTCCCGACCGTACGACACAGCGGTCCGGAACGTACGACTCGCAACACCGGACCGGAGGACACGCGCGAACCCCGCGCGTGTCCTCCACTCCGACACCGCGTGTCCTCCACCCGGACACCGCGAGTCGTACGTTCAGAACACGCGAGTCGTACACCCGACACCGGCGAGTCGTACGTTCCGACCGCGCGAGTCGTACGCTCCCGACCCGCGAGTCATGCGCTCCGGTCGCGCGAGTCATGCGCTCCCAACCCGCGAGTCATGCGTTCAAAGCTCGCGAGTCATGCGTTCCGGACCCGCGTGTCATGCGCTCCGGTCGCGCGAGTCATGCGCTCCGGTCGCGCGAGTCATGCGGTCGGGACCGGCGAGTCATGCGGTCCGGGCCGGTGAGTCGTGCGTTGGGGGCGGGGAGTTCTGCGGTTGGGGTGGGATTGCCCGTCTCAACAGCCTTCTTCAACACCCCCCGCGCCGCTACGCTGCTGAGTCGTGGCACCAGCAGCGACCCGCGGAGCCGCGCGCGCCGTGCGCTGCGGCGCGGTCGGGCTGTCCACCGGTCTGCTGGCCGTCCTCGCCCACGCCGGGGGTGGCGGTCACCTGCCGTCCTTACCGCACCTGCTCGTGTTCGCGCTGGCCATCGGCTGGACGTGCCTCCCGCTGACCGACCGCCAGCTCGGCTTCGGCGAGCTGCTCGGCCTGGTCGGCGCGGTGCAGGTGGCCGCGCACGTCTTCCTCGTCGTCCTCTCCCACGACCCGCGCGCGCTGGTGCCCGCGCCCGCCATGCTGCTCGGCCACGCCCTGGCCACGGCGATCGTCATCTCCGCCCTCGCGGGCTTCGAGCAGGCCGTGTTCCGGCTGGCCGCCGCCGTGGCGGCCGTGCTGCCGCGCAGGCTGAGCCCGCCGCCCGCGGTCGCGCCGCTGCGCATCCCCATCGCCGCCCACCCGCCGCAGCCGCTGGCGGAGGTGCTGCGCCGCCGCACGGTGCCGCGCCGCGGCCCGCCCGTCTCCTAGGTAGCCCCCTCTTCACACCACCGCCCCTGCCGAGCGGTGGCGTCTCCCGTACCTAGGAGTTCCCCCATGACCGAGTCCTGGCGCGGCCTCGTGCTGCGCTTCCACTTCTACGCGGGCGTGCTGGTGGGCCCGTTCGTGCTGATCGCCGCCCTGACCGGCGTGCTCTACGCCGCGACACCGCAACTGGAGTCGTGGATCTACAAGGACCACCTGCGCGTGCCCGCGTCCGAGCAGACCGTGCCGCTCTCCCAGCAGGTGAAGGCCGCGCAGGAAGCCCTGCCCGGCCGTGACTGGGTCGCGGTCCGCCCCTCGCCCGAGCCCGGCGCCACCACGCGCGTGCTGTTCGCGGGCGACGGCGACGCGCGGCCCACGGTGTTCGTCGACCCCGGCACCGGGACCGTCGTCGGCACCCTCGACACCTACGGCACCAGCGGCGTCCTGCCGCTGCGCACCACGATCGACACCATCCACCGCAACCTGCTGCTCGGCGAACCCGGCCGCCTCTACAGCGAGCTGGCGGCGTCCTGGCTGTGGGTGGTCGCGCTGGGCGGCGTGTTCCTGTGGTTCAGCCGTCGCCGCGCGCAGCGCCTCAAGCCCACGACCAAGCGGCACGCCACGCTCGGCCTGTGGGTGCTGGTGGGCGCGTTGTTCCTGTCCGCGACCGGCCTGACCTGGTCCACCTACGCCGGTGAGAACGTCGCCGACCTGCGCAAGGCGCTGAACTGGTCCACGCCCGCCCTCGGTCCCGGCGACCACGCGGGCCACGACATGAGCAACCCCATCCCGGTGTTCCCCGGCGAAGTGGACTCCATCCTGAAGACCGCCCGCGAGTCCGGTGACATCGACGCGGCCAACATCGAGATCACCGTGCCGGAGATGGCCGGGATGCCGTGGCACGTCACCGAGATCGAACGCGGCTGGCCCACGCAGGTCGACGCGATCTCCATCGTGTACGGCGAGGTCGCGGAGACGGTGCGGTTCAGCGACTACCCGCTGGCCGCGAAGCTGGCCAGGTGGGGCATCGACGCGCACATGGGCGTGCTGTTCGGCTGGCCCAACCAGCTCCTGCTGCTCGCGCTCGGGCTGGGCCTGGTGACGCTGGTCGTGCTCGGCTACCGGGTGTGGTGGCTGCGCCGGCCGACGCGCGGGTTCGGCAGGCCGGTGCCGCGCGGCCAGTGGCGGAAGGTGCCTCGGGCGCAGTTGGCGGTCGTGGCGGTGGTGGCCGTGGCGGTCGGCTGGTTCGTGCCGCTGTTCGGGTTGTCCCTGCTGGCGTTCCTGGCCGTCGACGTGCTGCTGGGCAACAAGCGCCAGAAGACCGACGAGCGGCAGGAGGAGCCCGAGTCCGAGCCGGTCTGAGGTCGGGGCCGGGTCGGGCTGAGGTCAGGTCAGGCTGAGGTGAGGCCGGGCTGAGGTCGGGTCGGGCTGAGGTGAGGCCGGGGGCCGGCGGTCCCGGGGCGAAATTTCGGCGACGGCCGGGCCGTCGGCGGCTAGGTTGGCGTCGTGCCGTTCCGTTGACGCCCCTTGCCGCCCCCGGCCCGGCCGCTGGCCCGCCTCGCGGTGGGTTGGGCGGCGCTGGCCGACACCGTGCCGATCTACCCGCTGTACGCGCTGCTGTTCGCCGACGCCGGGCTGTCGGACGTCGAGGTCTCCGCCCTGTTCGCGATCTGGTCCGCGGTCGGGGTGGTGGCGGAGGTGCCGTTCGGCGCGTTCGCGGACCGGTTCTCCCGCCGCTGGTCGGTCGTCGCCGCCGGCGTGTGCCAGGCCGCCGGGTACGCCCTGTGGCTGACCGCGCCCGGCTTCACCGGTTTCGCCCTGGGCTTCGCGCTGTGGGGCGTGGGCGGGGCGATGTCCTCCGGCGCGCTGGAAGCCCTCCTGCACGACGGGCTCGTCGCGGTCGGCGCGGGGTCGGCGTTCGGGCGGGTGCTGGGCCGCGTCACCGCGGTCGGTCTGCTGGCCCAGCTCCCGGCCGCGGTGCTGGCCACCGCCCTGTTCGCGGCCGGCGGCTTCGCCCTGGCGGGCTGGGTGAGCGTGGCGACGTGCCTGGCCGCGGCCCTCGTCGCGACCCGGCTGCCGGAGACGCCCCGCCCCGAGCCGGAGAGCTACCTGGCCGTGCTGCGGTCGGGCCTGTCCGAGACGGCGCGCACGCCCGGCGTGCGGTCGGCCGTGCTGCTGGTGGCGGCGTTGGCGGCCGTCGACGCGTTCGAGGAGTACTTCCCGCTGGTCGCGCGTGACTGGCACGTGCCCGTGGCGTGGGTGCCCCTGACCATCCTGGTAATCCCCCTGGCCGGTGCGGCGGGTGCGGCTTGGGGTGGTTCGCGGTGGGGTGACCGGTCGAGTGAGCGGTGGGGTGACCGGTCGGGCGTGAGGCCGGGGGTGGCGCTGGGGGGCGTTGCTGGGTGGCGCGGCGGTGGTGCTGGCCGTGGCGGGGCTGGTCGGGCACCCGGCGGGCCTGGCGGCGGTGGCCCTGTTCTACGCCGCGTACCGGCTGGTGTGGGTGGTCGCGGAGGCCCGGTTGCAGGAGCGGATCACCGGTGACGCGCGGGCCACGGTGACGTCGGTGGCCGGGCTGGGCAGCGACGTGTTCTCGATGGGCGTGTACGGGGCGTGGATCGGGGGCGGGGTGAGCGGCGTGGCTCTGGTGGTGCTGGTGGTGGCGCTGCTCCTGCCGCACGTGCTGGGTCGGGGAGCGCGAGCGGCCTGAACCGGAGGCTGGCGCTCCCCTCGCGTCACGCCCCGGCCAGCCCCTGCACCTCCTCGTAGCCCGGCACGTCGTCGAGACCGCGCCCGCCGTCGCGCACGGCCAGCGCCGTCCGGACCGCCGCGCCCAGTGCGGCCCGGAACGGCAGCGACCCGGTGCTGACCCGCCGCACCCCCAGGTCCCGCAACCGGTCCAGCTCCCGCGAGCGGCCCGCTTCCCTCGGATGGCCCGGCTCCCGCACCCCGCCCACGTCACCCCGCGCCAGCACGTTCACCGGCACCGGGACCGCCGCCACCACCTCCGCGATCCCCCTCTCGTCCCACAGCCCCGGCACGAACACCCCGTCCGCACCCGCGTCCACGTACCGCCGGGCCCGGTCGACCGTGCTGCCCAGGTCCACGCCGAGCCAGTGCGCGTCGACCCGGGCGTTGACGAACAGGCCGGGCGCGGCCTCCTTGAACGCCCGCACCACCGCCGCGTGCCCGGCCGGGTCGGCGAGCCGGTCGCCCCGCCCGTCCTCCACGTTCACCCCGGCCACGCCCAGCTCGTGCAGCTCGGCGGCCAGCTCGCGCACGTTACCGCCGAACCCGGCCTCGACGTCCACCGTGACCGGCACGGGCAGCCGCACCAGCAGGCGGGCCAGCGCCACCGTCGCCTCCCGCGCCAACCCCGCCGCGTCCGGCAGTCCGTGCGCCGCCGCCACGCCGAGGCTGGTCGTGCCCACGGCCGGGAACCCGGCCCGCACGAACGCGGCCGCCGACGCGAAGTCCCAGGCGTTGGGCAGGACCAGGAGGTCGTCGTGCAGCCGGTGGAACAGCCGCGCGCCCTCCGCCAGCGCCAACGCGTGCGCGCGGCCGGGGCAGGCGTGCCGCCCGGCGCCGAACTCCGCGCCGCGCAGGTCCACCTCCACCACCTCGCCGCCGGGCGCGACGCGCCACGTCACCGGCACCGGCGGCTCGTGGCCCGCGATCAACGCCCGGGTGGCCGTGCACGCCTGCACCAGCAGCCCGACGCGGTTGGCCGTCTCCTCGTCCCACACCCCGCCGAACGCCGCGACCAGCCGCGCCACCGCCGCGTCGGCCTCCGGGTCCACCGGCACGTGCGGCTGGTAGCAGCGGGCCACCGCGGTCACGTCCCGCGTCACCGCGCGGGGCGCGCCCAGCGCCTCGGCCAGCACCGCCACCGGGTCGCCGGGCCGCCGCAGGACCGCCGGGTCCAGCCCGGACAACACCCGGGCGACGATCCCCCGCCGCCGCTCGTGGTCGGCGCCCTCGCTGAACCGCACGACCCGCGACCTCAACCAGGCCACCCCGGTCGCACCCCCGACCCCCACCCCTGCCCTTGCTCCCACCCCTGCCCTTGCTCCCGCCCTTGTCCCTGCCCCCGCCCCTGTTCGCGTTCCCTCTTCCACTCCACCCGCGCTCACCGATGGCACGACGTAGGCGTCATCCAGCAGCACTCCGTGATCCACCACGGCGCCACCGTAGATCCGCGTCACTTCGGTGGGCGCCGAACCGTCCACCGGCCACAATGGCGCCCGTGGCAGCCGACGAACTAGCGGACCTGGCCGGCCTCCTGGCCGACCGCAGCCGCGCGAGGTTCCTGCTGGCCCTGATGGACGGCCGCGCGTGGACGGCCGGCGAACTGGCCGCCGAGGCTGGGGTCGCGCCGTCCACCGCGAGCGAGCACCTGACCCGCCTGATCGACGGAGGGTTGCTGGTCGAGCGCAGGCAGGGCAGGCACCGCTACGTCCAGCTGGCAGGCCCCGACCAGGCCCGGCTGCTGGAGGGCCTGCTCGCCTACCTGGGCCCGGCGCAGCCCGCGGGCACCCTGCGCGCGGTCACCGCCGACCAGGCCCTGCGCCGGGGCCGCACCTGCTACGACCACCTCGCGGGCCGCCTGGGCGTGGGCATCACCGACGCCATGACCGACCGCGGCCTGCTGACCGACTCGTGCACGGTGACCGACGAGGGCCTGGCCTGGTTCGCCGACCTCGGGTTCCGGCCGACTGCTCGTCGTGCGCCGGCCAGGGCGTGCCTGGACTGGACGGAGCGCCGCTCCCACCTGGCGGGGGCGGCGGGCGCGTACCTGTGCGCCCACCTGCGCGAGCGGGGCTGGGTGCGCGGGGTGGGCAGCGGTCGGGCAGTCCGGCTCACGCCTGCCGGGGAGGCAGGTCTGCGTGACCTGCTCGGTGTGCCAACGCCCTGACCTGCTCAACCCGGTCAACCTTTCAACCCGGTCAACCCGCCCCGAGCAACCCGCTCAGCCCACTCGACCGCTCGGCTCGCTGTGACCCCGCTCCCCTTCGCATCGCACCATCAGCACCGCACCGCGTCATCAACACCGCATCGTCCCGCCATCGCATTGCCCCGCCACCGCACCTCCACCGCATCGCCCCCGCCGCGCCGCCTCCATATTTCCGGCAACGTTCGAGGCGTTGACATTGATCCCGAGGCCGGGGCTCCTGACACGTACGTGTCGTCTTCACCGGCTTCGGGCCGGCTCACGGCCACGTCCCGCAGGCGACCGGCGGGCGTTCAAGATCTACCACTCGTCGTCGGGGGGGTGCCACTTGGTGAGGCGGGCGTCTGGGGGAAGAGGCGGTCGGGGAAGAGGCCGGTCAGCGGTACTCGGCCGCGAGCCTCCGGGCCTTCTCGAACGCCACGTGGTGGTCGCCGAAGTACCCCCACGGCCACCTCGCCGGCCGCTCGCCACCCTCGGCGACGTGCCGGGCCAGCCTCGCCGCGTCCTCCGGCTTCAGCCCCGCCACGTCCGCCACCGAGTTGTAGTACGCGGCGAACACCTGGTTGGCCCGGATCCACCGGGCGTGGGACCGCTCCGCCCCGCCCCCGGCCAGCAGCCGGTCCGACGCCGCCGCCACCTCGGCCCGCACGGGCCGCCGCGCCGGGTAGTCCATGGCCCGCCACCTCCGGAACACGCCGGGGGCGGTGCTCTCGTGCAGGTGGACCTCGATGTGGGCCGCGGGCACGAGGGCGAGCAGGGGGTGGCCGTTCGGCAGGTCTACGACCCTCTCGCGGGCGAAGGCGAGCATCTGCTCGTGGCTGCCGTACCACTTGGCGGCCAGGCCCTGGAGCCTGCGCTCGTGGGCGGAGACCAGGTCGGGCGCCCGCGCGACCACGCCGGCGAAGACCTCCCCGCCTTCGCCTTCGCGTTCGGGCGCGCCCAGGGCGCAGTTCATGAGCGCGCTCCACGGCGCCGCGTCGTGCGGTGCGGCTTCGGCGGCGCGGGTCAGCGCTTCGCGGGCCCGGCTGATGAGGTCGACGAACCGTTCGAGCTGCTCTTCGGACGTGTGCTCGGCGTACAGGGCGCCCCTGGCCCACCACGCGGCCGCGTTGAGGGCGCTGCCGAGGAGCAGGAGGCGGTCGGGTTCGTGCTCCGCCGTGACGTCCAGGTCGGTGAGGACTTCCTGGCCGGCTTGTCCCAGCACCTCGACGCGCAGGTCGCGCAGGTCGGGTGGGGCGTCGCGGGCGAGGAGGGCGAGGGCGGGCGCGATGTCGCCGACGACGAGGGCGCGGGCGGCGTGCTCCAGGTCGGGGTCGCGCCACGCGAGGTCGACGTGCGGGGGCAGGTCAGCTTGCACGGGTCCGGTCTCTCCTCAGCGCGCCGGCCACTTCGGGAGCCACGAGGGGTTGTTCGCGGGCGCCACGTCGACCAGCAGGCAGGTGATGTTGTCCGGTCCGCCGCGCTCGTTGGCCGCCGCGATGAGGGCGCGCACGGTGTCGTCGCCGTCGGGGTCGGTGGTGAGCAGGGTGGCGATCTCGGCGGCGGAGACCACGTCGGACAGGCCGTCGGAGCAGAGCAGGTAGCGGTCGCCTTCCCGGACGTCGTGGAAGAACAGGTCCGGGTCGTGCGCGCTGCCGGCTTGGAGGGCGCGCATGAGCATGGACCGGCCGGGGTGCTCGTCGGCTTGTTCGGCGGACATGCGCCCGTCGTCGACGAGGGCCTGGACCATGGTGTGGTCGCGGGTGACCTGGGTGAGTTCGCCGTCGCGGACGAGGTAGCAGCGGGAGTCCCCGATGTGCCCGACGGCGAACCGCTCGCCGTCCCACAGCAGCGCGGTGAGCGTGGTGCCCATGCCGCGCATGTCGAAGTTCTCCTCGGCCAGGTCGGTGAGCCGGACCGCGATCTGCCGGGCCGCTTCGGACAGGGCGCCGAGCGGGTCGTCGGTGTCGGTGTCCAGTTCGGCCAGCACCCCGACCGCGATCGAGCTGGCCACTTCGCCGTACGCGTGACCGCCCATGCCGTCGGCCACGGCGAACAGGCGCTCGCTGTAGTACACCGAGTCCTCGTTCGCTTCACGGCGCAGGCCGGGGTCGGTGCCGACGGCGTACCGGAGCGCATACATGCCGGATAGTGAATCACCCGCACGGGTGCCCGTGAGCAGGGCATCTCCAAAAAGGGTCAGCGGGGCCGGCCGTAGAACTCGCTCAGGACGAGCATGGCGGCTCCCGCGGCGACCACGTCGTCACCCAGGGGGGTGATGGACACGTCCACCGGGAGCCATTCGTCCTCGGGGAGGCGGGCGCGGACGCCGTCGAGGTAGGCGGTGGGGTTGGCGAGGACGGCGCGGCCCGCGAGGACGACGTGGTCGATGTCGAGGAGCTGCACGAGGCCGGCCACGGCGACGCCGACGACGGAGGTGGCTTCGACCAGGTCGCCGCGGGCGGCGGCGTGGTTGTGGAGGGCTTCGACGCAGCCGGTGCGCCCGCAGACGCAGCGGGGGCCGTCCAGGTGGAGGGTGGTGTGGCCGTACTCGCCGGCGTTGGTGCGGACGCCGCGGTGGACGCGCCCGTCGAGGAGCATGCCGACGCCGAGGCCGGTGCCGACGAGGACGAGGACGGCGTCGCGCAGTTCCTCGCCGCGCCGCCACGCTTCGGCGACCACGGCGGTGTTGGTGTCCTTGTCGAGGACGACCGGCAGGTTCAGGCGTTCTTCGGCCCAGGAGCGGAGCGGCACGTCGTGCCAGGCGGTGAGGCCGGTGGGGTCGTGGACGACGCCGGTGCGGTGGTCGAGCGGTCCGACGAAGCCGATGCCGACGCCGATGAGGCGGTCGCTGCGGAGGCCGTCGACGAGGCGGGTCAGCTCGGCGACGAAGGTGGGCGGGTCGAAGTCGGGGGGCAGGGGCGCCACGGCGCGGTCGAGGACGGTGCCGGCGAGGTCGGTGAGGACGACGCGCAGTTCGTCGCGTTCGACCTGGGCGCCGAGGGCGAGCCTGCTGTCGGCGACGAGTTTGAGCAGGGTGCGGGGTTTGCCGACGCCGACGTTGCGGGTGCCGGATTCGACGAGGAGGCCGTCGCCGATGAGCCTGCCGACGACCTTGGACACCGCCTGCGGGGTGAGGCCGCTGCGCTCGGCCAGTTCGACCCTGGTCACCGCGCCGGACCGGGCCAGGCCCAGCACCACCGCGTCGTTGTATCCCCGCAGGAAGCGCAAGTTGGGCACGGGGCCATCATGGCACGCCTGGCTATTACTACACAGTGTTGCTTTAATGGGTTCATGCCTCTACGCACCGGACTCCTCGGCTACGGCGTCGCCGGCCGGGTGTTCCACGCGCCGCTGCTCGCCGCCACCCCCGGCGTGGAGCTGGCCGCGATCGTCACCGCCGACCCCGGGCGCCGCGCGCGGGCCGCCGCCGAGCACCCCGGCGCGACCCTGCTCGACACCTCCGACGAGCTGTTCGCCCTGGACCTCGACCTGGTCGTGGTCGCCTCGCCGAACCGCACGCACGTGCCGCTCGCGCTGGCGGCCGTGGAGGCGGGCGTGCCGGTCGTGGTGGACAAGCCGTTCGCGCCGACGTCCGCCGACGCCCGGCGCGTGGTCCGGGCGGCCGACTACCGGGGCGTGCCGCTGACGGTGTTCCAGAACCGGCGGTGGGACAGCGACTTCCTGGCGGTCCGGTCCCTGGTCGCCGACGGGTCGCTGGGCGAGGTCGCGCGGTTCGAGTCGCGGTTCGAGCGGTGGGCCCCGGAGGTCGGGGACAACTGGCGCGAGCTGGGCGCCCCCGAGGAGGCGGGCGGCCTGCTGTACGACCTGGGCGCGCACCTGGTCGACCAGGCGCTGGAGCTGTTCGGCCCGGTGGCCACGGCCTACTGCGAGCTGGACGCGCGCCGGGCGGGCGCGGTCGTGGACGACGACGTGTTCGTGGCGTTGACGCACGTCAACGGGGTTCGCTCGCACCTGTGGGCGAGTTCGGCCGCGCCGCACCACGGGCCGCGCTTCCGCGTGCTCGGCTCGGCCGCCGCCTACGTGTCGCACGGGCTGGACCGGCAGGAGGAGGCCCTGGCCGCCGGCAAGCCGTTCGACGATTTGTCGACAATCGGTCGGCTCGGGGTGCTGGAGGGGGCCGAGGACGTCGTCGCGCCGCCCGGCGCCTACGGCGAGTTCTACCGCCTGCTGGTGGTGGCGTTGACCGAGGGCGGGCCGCTGCCCGTCGAACCGGGGTCCGCGGTGCGGGCGCTCGAGGTGATCGAGGCGGCGTTCGACTCCGCCCGGACCGGAAGGGTGGTGTCGCTGTGAGCCTGCTGGACGAACTGGCCGAGCAGGAGGCCAGGCTGGTGTTCACGTCGTTCGACAACGAGGTGGCGCTCGCCCTGGGCGCGTTCCTGCTGGACGCGGCCCGCGCGGCGGGGCTGCCCGTGACGATCTCGGTGCGGCGCGCCGGGCAGCGCCTGTTCCACGCGGCCCTGCCGGGCACGTCGGTGGACAACGACGCGTGGATCGACCGCAAGTCCCGCGTGGTCGACCGCTACGGGCAGAGCTCCTACCGGGTCGGCGAGAGCTTCCGGGCGCGGGGCCGGACGTTCGAGGCCGACTCCCGCCTGGACCCCGACCGCTACGCCGCGCACGGCGGCGTCTTTCCGGTGACCGTGGCCGGTGTCGGCGTGGTCGGCACGGTCGGCGTCTCCGGGCTGCCCCAGGCCGAGGATCACGCGTTCGTGGTGGAGCAGCTGGAGAAGTTCCTGGCCGGCCGCTGAACCGCGGCAGCCGAGCCCCGGCGGTGGCCGTCCGCCCCGGCCGCCGCCCTCCGCCGACCGGTGCCCCGCCCCCGGGCCCGGTCGGACGCGAGGGGGGCTTCCCCTGATCGGGAAGCCCCCCTCGCACCGGGCACCAGGCCCTACCGGTCTGCCCGGCTCGGCGCAGCGGTCAGCAGAACACCTCGTTCAGCAGCTCCTCCGCCCCGTTCACCGGCCCGGGGTCCGGCGCCGAGGTCACCGAGCCGGCCAGGCGCGTCCTGGTGTCCGGGGTGCTCATCAGCACGCTGGAGTAGCCGGGGATGCCGCCGCCGTGGCCCCACGTGGTCACGCCGCACGGCAGCTCCGTGGACTCGATGCCCAGGCCGTAGCCCTCCACGGTGGTCAGCAGCTCCCGCTGCTGCGCGGGCCGCAGCAGGCGGCCGTCCAGCAGCGCGTCGATGAACCGCTCCAGGTCCGCGGTCGTCGAGATCATCTCGCCGGCCGCCCAGGCGACGGACGGGTTCAGCTCGGTGATGTCCACGACCTGGCCGTTCACCCGCACGTAGCCGTGGGCGTGCGGTCCGGGCACCTCGACCCGCGTGCCCGGCACGGACGTGTCGCGCAGCCCGAGCGGGCGCAGGACGCGCTGCTCGACCGACCGGCCGTAGGGCTTGCCGGTGACCTTCTCGATCAGCAGCCCGGCCACGACGTAGTTGGTGTTGGAGTAGCTCCAGTCGGTGCCCGGCTCGAAGTCCAGCGGCCGGGCCGTGGACAGGGCGACCAGCTCGGCCGGCGTCCACGTCTTGTAGCGGATGGACTCGAACTCCGCCGGGTCCAGCGGCAGGGCCTCGGTGTAGTTGTAGAGGCCGCTGGTGTGCTGGAGCACGTGCCGCACGGTGATCCGGTCGCCGTCCGGCAGCAGGCCCGGCAGGTAGCGGGACACGGGCGCGTCCAGCTCCACCCGGCCCTCGCCGACGAGCTGGAGCACCACCGTCGAGACGAACGTCTTGGTGATGCTGCCGATCCGGAACCGGCCGTCGACCGGCACCGGGCGGGGCGAGCCGACCCGGGCCGTGCCGGAGCGCGCGGTGAACTCGCGCCGCCCGTCCACGACCCTGAACTGGGTCCCCTGCGCCCCGGTGGCCGCCATCTCGTCCAGCGCCCGCTGCACCACTTCGCGGTCGACCCGGTCGCCGCCCGGTGCGGCCACCGCCGTCCCGCCCGCGCCCACGACCGCCAAGCCCACCGCGGCGGCCAGGGCGATTCCCCTCTTGACCTTCAACGTGTCCTCCCTTGGACGTTGAGGGCACCCAGCCTGCCGCCCCGGCGACGCCGCGGCGTCACCCCACGGTGGTGATCGAAGTGCTACCGAAGTCGCACAACCCCCTAGTGGTCGGGTTCCGCGGAACCGATTCCGCGAGTACGATCACTACTCCGTTCGAGTGACACAAATGGTCTAGACCTTGACCGGTAAGTGGTCTGAACCACATGGTGACATCACCCTGCACTCCTTCCCTGACGAGGAGCACGATGTCCAAGATCCGATGGCATGTCACAGCGTTGTTCGTGGCGGTCGCCACGTTGGTGGTGGGGCTGGTCGTCGCGCCCGCGGCGAGCGGCGCGGGCGGCGTTTCGGCCACCTTCAGCAAGGGCTCGGACTGGGGCACGGGCTACGAGGGCAAGTTCACCATCCGCAACGGCGGCACCACCGCGCTGAGCACCTGGACCGTCGAGTTCGACCTGCCGGCCGGCCACCGGGTCAGCTCGATCTGGGACGGCTCGCAGACCACCAGCGGCCAGCGCGTGACGGTCAAGCCGACCTGGAACGGCAACGTGGGCGTCGGCGCCTCGGTCAGCTTCGGCTTCAACGTGAGCTACTCGGGCGCGTACTCCGCCCCGACCAACTGCAAGCTGAACGGCGCGTCGTGCGAGGCGGGCGGGGTCGACCCGACCAGCACCACGTCCACCACCAGCACCACGACGACGACCACCACCACGACCACGACGACCACCACGACGACGACCGGCAACCCGCAGCCGCCCGGTCGCATCAACCTGGGCTACTTCACCCAGTGGGGCGTCTACGGCCGCCAGTACTTCGTCAAGAACATCCACACCTCCGGCTCCGCCGCGAAGATGACGCACATCAACTACTCGTTCGGCAACGTGCAGAACGGGCAGTGCACCATCGGTGACGCCTACGCCGACTACGACATGGCCTACACCGCCGCGAACTCCGTCGACGGTGTCGGCGACACCTGGGACACCGGCGCCCTGCGCGGCAACTTCAACCAGCTGCGCAAGCTGAAGAAGATGTACCCGCACATCAAGGTGCTGTTCTCGTTCGGCGGCTGGACCTGGTCCGGCGGCTTCGGCCAGGCCGCGCAGAACCCGGCCGCGTTCGCCGAGTCCTGCTACAAGCTGGTCGAGGACCCGCGCTGGGCCGACGTGTTCGACGGCATCGACATCGACTGGGAGTACCCGAACGCCTGCGGCCTGACCTGCGACACCAGCGGCTTCGGCTCGTTCAAGACCCTCTCCCAGGCGCTGCGCAACCGCTTCGGCCAGAACTACCTGGTCACCGCGGCCATCACCGCCGACGGCTCCAACGGCGGCAAGATCGACGCGGCCGACTACGGCGGCGCGGCGCAGTACCTCGACTGGTACAACGTCATGACCTACGACTACTTCGGCGCCTGGGCGGCCAAGGGCCCGACGGCCCCGCACTCCCCGCTGACCTCGTACGCCGGCATCCCCACCCCCGGCTTCTACTCCGACGCCGCGATCCAGAAGCTGAAGAGCAAGGGCGTCCCGTCGTCCAAGCTGCTGCTGGGCATCGGCTTCTACGGCCGCGGCTGGACCGGCGTCACGCAGTCCGCCCCGGGCGGCACCGCCACCGGCGCCGCGCCCGGCACCTACGAGGCGGGCATCGAGGACTACAAGGTCCTCAAGACCAAGTGCCCGGCCAACGGCACCATCGCCGGCACCGCCTACGCGCACTGCGGCAACGAGTGGTGGAGCTACGACACCCCGGCCACCATCGGCGGCAAGATGTCCTACGCCAAGAGCCAGGGCCTCGGCGGCGCCTTCTTCTGGTCCCTCGACGGCGACACCAGCAACGGTGAACTGGTCACCGCCATCGCCAACGGCCTGAAGTAACCCGCACGCACCACCCCGGAAGGGCCCCGCAGGCGTACCCCCAGCGGGGGCCGTCCGGATCCCCAC
>NZ_JBHWIE010000121.1:0-20184 GCF_042732085.1 Actinosynnema sp. NPDC059797 | reverse complement strand
GATCCGCCTGCCCGGCGCCGGCGACGCGGCCGGGTCCCGGCCGCGAGGGGGGACCGCCGAACCGGCGCGTTCCCTCCACCCGCATTCGCACCGACCGCCGCCGGCGGTTCGACGTCGCGGCGGGCATTTCGCGAACCGCAGGTCAACGGGTGAAAACCGGCGCTAAACGTGAATTTCGGAGCAATGTCGCGTAGCAATGGCCCAGTTCGTGCACACGAAGATTACGATCAGCTCATCGGGTGCCACCTTCGGTGAGGATGCATCATGTGCACGTGACCGAATCCAACTCCTCTCCGGCGGCGATCAGCACCGACGTCCGCGGCACCGTCACCGTGCTGCGGCAGGTCGGCGACATCGACCTCGCGAACAGCGACACCCTGCGGGTCCGCTGCGTCGAACTGCTCGACAGCGGCGTGGACGCGCTCGTGCTCGACTTCTCCGAGGTGACCTTCTTCGCCTCCTCGGGGATCGCGGTGCTCGCGCACGTCCGCGAGTACAGCGCCGAGCGCGGCGGCCTGCCGGTGCACGTGGTGGCCGGCCGCAGCGTCCGCCGGTCGCTGGAGCTGACCGCCATGGACCGGCTGCTGCCGATGCACGACACCGTGGAGGACGCGGTGCGCGCGGCCGAGGCCGCCACGCGCTGACCGGGCGCGCCGGGCGAGGTCAACCCGGACCCGGCGCGTCCCGCCCGGCGGCCGCGCGGCGGCTCACGACCACGGTTCGACCGTGGTGGTGACCGTCGCGTCGCGGTCGGCCGCCTCCGCGACGGCCAGCGCGACGCGGTGGTCGTGGACGCCCTCCGCCAGCGGGTACGGCTCGGGGCCCGTGCCCGCGACCCAGGCGGCCGTGTCCCGGAGCAGGGTGGCGATGGCGATCTCCTCGTCGTTCCACCGCCGCCCCTGGTAGGGGTTGCGGTACAGGACCTCCGAGTTGAACGTGATGTGGTCGGTGTCGAAGCCGGCCAGGTCGAGGTCGTAGCCGGTCTGCCTGCGCACGACCGGGTTGCGCGTGATCGTGCGGTCGGCGGCCAGGTGGACCACCTCCTGGTCGCGCAGCTCGCCGCGCGTGCCGCGGACCAGCAGGCGGCGCATCAGCAGCTGGTTGTGCCACTGGTTGTCGGTGAAGTCGTAGACGCCCAGCGTGCCGTGCTCCTCGAAGGAGATCGTGGCGATCGTCGTGGTGGCCGGCTTCACCTCGACGGGGTCGGCCCAGCCGGTGCGCGTGATCGGGTCGGCCAGCGGCGCGGTGTGGCGGGTCGCCCGGACCCGCACCGGACCGCGCCCGGCGCCCAGCAGGGTCCGGATCAGCGACACCGCGTGGTACTGGTGGGTCGAGGAGACGTCGACGCGGGTCGGTTCGCCGATCACGCCGCCGCGGACGAGGGCGATGCGGGCGGCGTGGGCGGGCATCCGGGTGTACTGCTCGGCGACCTGCACCAGGCCGCTGCCGCCGACGCGGGCCCACAGGGCGCGCAGGCCGTCGAGGTCGGGGGCGGGCGGGGTCTCGGCCAGCACGGGCACGCCGCGTTCGACGAGGTCGACCACCAGGCCCGGGGTGACCGACCACGGGACGGCCGTGACCACGAAGTCCGGTTTTGCCCGCAGGCAGTCGTCGAGGGACAGGTGGACGGGCACCGGCAGCTCCTTGGGGCCGCGCGACACCACGCCCACGCAGGTCAGGTCGTCCAAGGCGGCGGCGAGGCGCCAGAAGTACTCGGCCCGCCAACCGGAGCCGACGATCGCGAAAGTGGTCACCACTCCGATCCAACCAACACCCCCCGCCGAGGGCCAGGGGACCGGCGGACCGCGCCCCGTTCACCGTCCACATAGGACTTGAGAGGGCCGGTGACCGGCTGCTGCGTGCGCCGCCGCCCGCCTCCCTGGATACTGGGGGCACCCGGGCGTGAACGCGGAGAGGCGGTTGCCGTGGACGTGGACGACCTGCGGCGGCTGCCGGCCGTCGAAGAGGTGCGGCGCAGGCTGGGCGCCGCGGTCTTCGGCCGGGTCGCCGGTCCCGACGGCCCCGCCACGCGCGACCGCATCCACCTCACCCCCGGCCCGCGCTGGTTCGACCCCGACCGCCCGATCCGCCGCGTGCACGGCGACGCGGCGATGTTCATCGGCGGCCTGCGCGCGCTGCTGCTCCAGTCGCTGCACCCGCTGGCGATGGCGGCGGTGGCCGGGCACTCCGACTACCGCGACGACCCGTGGGGGCGGCTCCAGCGGACCAGCGCGTTCCTGGCCGTGACCACCTTCGGCACGGCGTCCGACGCGGCCGGCGCCGTCGCCCGCGTGCGCGGCATCCACGCCCGCGTCCGCGGCACCACGCGCGACGGCGCGCCCTACCGCGCCGACGACCCGCACCTGCTGGAGTGGGTGCACGTCGCCGAGGTGGACAGCTTCCTGCGCTGCCACCAGCGCTACGGCGCGACCAGGCTGTCCCCCGCCGAGCAGGACGGCTACGTCGCCGACACCGCCCGCGTGGCCGTCGAGCTGGGCGTGCCCGACCCGCCCACGACCGCGGCCGAACTGGCGGCGCGGCTGGCCGCGTTCCGACCCGAGCTGCGCGGCACGCCGGAAGCCCGCGAGGCGGCCCGGTTCCTGCTGCTCACGCCGCCGCTGCCGGCGCCGGCCCGGGTCCCCTACGCGGCGATCGCCGCGGCGGCAGTGGCGTCGTTGCCCGCGTGGACCAGGCTGCCGCTGCGCCTGCCGTTCCTGCCGATGACCGAGCGGACCGCCGTGCGCCTGGCGGGCCACGGCATCACCGGGGCGATCAGGTGGCTGCTGCCCCCGGCCCGGCAGACCGCCTGAACCGGGTCGGCGCGACCGCCTGGCACCATCGGGGGGTGGAGATCAGCGAAGCCCTCGACGCGTTGGCCGCCGGGAACGTCGACCTGGCCCGGGAGATCGCCCGGCGCGGCGACTCGCCGCTGGCCGTGGCGCTGGCCGAGCACCTCTCGACCGACCGGGGACCCGGCGGCGTCTACGACCGGCCCGCGGCCTTCGAGGCGTTCGTCAACGGCGGCGGCAACACCGCCCTGTACGAGGCGGTCGTCACGGCGCTGCGCGAGGTCTACGCCCGGACCCGCCCGACCACGCTGCTCGACGTCGGGTGCGGTGACGGCCGGGCGCTGCGCCCCGCCCTGGACGGCCCGCACGCGCCGGCGGCGGTCACGGTGGTCGAGCCGTCGGCCGCGCTGCTCGACGCGGCGGTGCGCGGCCTGCCCGGCGTCACCGCCCACCTGACCCGGGTCGAGCCGTTCGCGGCGGGGTTGCCCGACGACGTCGCGTTCGACGTCGTCCAGTCGACGTTCGCCCTGCACGCCCTGCCGCACGAGGCGCGCGACGCGGTGCTGGCCGACCTGGCGCCGCACGCGGGGGTGCTCGCGGTGGTCGAGTTCGACGTGCCGGACGTGGCGCACGCGGGTCCGGAGCACCGCCGGTTCCTGGCCGAGACCTACGAGCGCGGCCTGGCCGAGTACGACGCCGACCGCCGACTGGTGGCGCAGGGGTTCCTGATGCCGGTGCTGACCGGACAGCTGGTGCCGGGCGCGGTCCGCGCCACCTGGGAGCAGCCCGCGGCGCGGTGGGTCGAGCAGGTCCGGCGCGCCGGTTTCACCGACGTGGAGGTTCGACCGCTGCACGACTACTGGTCCTCGCCCGCCTTCCTGCTGACCGCGCGCGGGCGGGCCAGGTGAGCCATCGAGGCAGGTGAGCGGGCGGACCGGGCGAGCGGGGTGGAGCTGGTGAGCGGGCGGGCCAGGCGAGCCGGCGCCGTCAGCCTCGCGTAGCGCCGTCCCGGTGCGCGATGACCAGGAACTCGCCGTCGGGCGCGCCGACCGGTTCGCGGCGCCGGCCGCCGTAGACGCGGTCGACGGTGAAACCGGCGGCGGACAGCGATCCCCGCAGCTCCTCCTCGGTGCGGAACCGCATGGTCGCGGTGCCGACCCGCTCGCCGTCCGGGAAGTCGTAGTGGTGGGTGAACGACACGAGGCCGCCCTCGACCGAGGTGACCTCGGTCCACTGGGTGATCTCCACGCCGTCCAGCACGACCACGCCGCGGCTGTCGACGGGGTTCCACGCCTCCCAGCGGCGGGCGCGCGGGTCGCGGGAGTCGAACGCCAGCCGCCCGCCCGGCACGAGCACCCGGCGCAGGTCGGCCAGCGCCGCCGCCCACTCCTCGTCGGTGACCAGGAACTGGGCGACGTGCGAGGTCATCACGGCCACGTCGAACGCCGCGCCGGGCAGGTCGGCGGCGGCGCCCTCGACCCAGGTCACCCGCTCGGCGCCCGGCTTGGCCCTGGCCAGCTCCAGCGAGGCCCGCGCCGGGTCCACCCCGGTGACGACGTGCCCGGCGGCGGCCAGCCCCAGGGCGAGCCGCCCGGTGCCGCAGCCCAGGTCGAGCACGCGGGCATTCGGGGTCTCGTCGACCACGGAGAGGAAGAAGTCGTCGTCGACGCCCCAGCCGTACCGGGCGTCGTAGAGCGGGATGATCCGGGGGTCGCGGAACTCGCCGTGGTGCACGGGCGGACCGTAGTGCCCGGCCCCCAGGGGTGCCACCGGATTTGCCCGGTCCGGGCGTGCCGGCCGCAACCCGGTCCGGCTCACCCGGTCCGGCTCACCCGCGCAGGCTGAGCGGTCGCAGGTCGGTCCAGTGCTCCTCCACGTACGCCAGGCACGACTCCCGGCTGTCGGGGCCGAACCGGGAGGTCCAGCCGGCCGGGATCTCGGCGAACGCGGGCCACAGCGAGTGCTGCTCCTCGTCGTTGACCAGGACGTGGAAGCTGCCCTCGGCGTCGTCGAAGGGGTTCGTCACGGTTCGGTCCTCCGGTTGGTTCGTTCGTCCACCGCGGAGCTGCCGTCAGCTCTGCGGGGAAGCGCTGATCGCGAACTCGGGTCGCGCGGCGACCGGTGCGGCGCGGCGGTCGAGCACCGACCCCAGGAGCTCCCCCGCCCGCACCGAGGTGTTGGACAGCAGCGACGACGAGATGCCGTGCGTGTGCTCGGTGCCGCCCTGGAGGTAGAGGCCCCCGGTCACGTCGTCGTCGGTCCGCAGGCGGTAGTCGCGGCCCACGCGGAGCCGGCCCAGCTCGTCGCGGGCGCAGCGGGCGGCCAGCCCGCCGAGCAGGCCGGTCGGGTCGGCCTCGCGGTAGCCGGTGGCGTAGACGACCGCGTCCGCTTCGAGCACCTCGTGCCGCCCGGTGACCAGCGACTCCACCGTGACCCGCAGGACCGGCTCGTCGTCGTGCAGCTCGACGACGCGGGACAGGTTGAGCAGCCGCAGCCGCTGCGCGCCGAGCACCTTCTCGCGGTAGGCGCGCCGGTACAGCTCCTCGATCAGGTCGTGGTCCACCACCGCGTAGTTGGTGTTGGCGTGGTAGTCCATGAGCATCCGCTTGACCCGCTCGGGCGCGGTGAAGTAGTCGTCGACGGCGGCCGGGTCGAAGATCCGGTTGGCGAACGGGCTGTCGTCGGCCGGGCTGTAGCCGTAGCGGGCGAACACCGCGCAGACCTCGGCGCGGGGGAACCGCTCGTGCAGGTGCGCGGTGACCTCCGCGCCGCTCTGCCCCGCGCCGACGACCACCAGGCGCCCCGGGTCGGTCAGCGACTCGACGCGGTGCAGGAAGTCCCGGGTGTGCCACACCCGCGCCGAGGGCCGCACGCCGTCGGGCAGGGCGGGTCGCAGGCCGGTCGCGAGCACCACGTTCGCGGCCCGGCGCACCTCGACCTCGCCCGTCGCGGTGCGGGAGGTGACGTCGAAGTGCGTCACGACGCCGCCCTCGGCGACCGGTTCGACGGACACCACCTCGCTGCCGTAGGACACCAGGTCGTCCACCCGGTCGGCGGCCCACTCGAAGTAGTCGTGGAACTCCACGCGCAGCGGGAAGAGGTTCTTGTGGTTGACGAAGTCGACCAGCCTGCCCTTGCCGTGCAGGTAGGTCAGGAACGAGAAGGTGCTGTTGGGGTTCCTCAGCGTGACCAGGTCCTTGAGGAAGGACACCTGCATGGTCGCGTCGTCCAGCAGCATCCCCCGGTGCCAGCCGAACCCGGGCTGCCGCTCCAGGAAGTGCGCGGTCACCACGTCTTCGGCGGCCGCGGCCGCGTTGTGCTCGGTGACGGCGATCGCGAGGGCCAGGTTGGAGGGCCCGAAGCCGACGCCGAGGACGTCGAAGACCGGTGGTTGTGGCATGGCTGTCCCATCGGTGCGACAAAGGGATGATCGAACTTTGGTTACCCTAACCTAAGTGCAGGCACCACGGGAGTGATCCAGACCTCTTCGATCGTTAGGGTAGCCTCACCTGACATTCAGCGGAAGGCAGTTGTCGCAGGTGAGATCCATCCTCAGGAACACCGTGGCCGGGCAGTGGAGGACGGTGATCGCCGCGTCGCTGCTGGGCGCCGCCCACCAGGCCGGCGAGGCCGCCGTGCCCCTGGTCATCGGCGCGGTCGTGGACGAGGCGGTGCGCACCGGCTCCGGCCGCGGGCTGGCCCTCTGGATCGGCGTGCTGGCGGTCGTGTTCGCCGTGCTGTCGACCAGCGGCCGCTTCTCCATCCGGCTCGGCGAACAGGGGTCGCACCGGGCCGCCCACGCCCTGCGCACCCGGCTGGCCGCGCGCGTGCTGGCCGCGGACGGCGGCGTCGGCGGCAGGCTGTCCGGTGAGCTGGCGAGCATCGCCACCGGCGACGCCCAGCGGGTGGGCCAGGTGAACCTGGCGCTGCCGACCGCGTTCGCCGCCCTGGCCGGCCTGCTCGTGGGCGCGGTGGCGCTGCTGCGCGTCTCGCTCGTGCTGGGCCTGCTGGTGCTCGTCGCCACGCCGCTGCTGCTGGTGCTGGCCCACTTCCTCGGCAAGCCGCTCGAACGGCGCAGCGACGCCGAGCAGGACCGGGCCGCGCTGGCGTCCGGTGTCGCGGCCGACCTGGTCGCCGGGCTGCGGGCGCTCAAGGGCATCGGCGCGGAGGACGCCGCCGCGCACCGGTACCGGGCGACCAGCCGCTCGTCGATGGGCGCCGCGATCCGGGCCGCCCGGTCCCGGGCCTGGCTGGACGGCTCGATGCTCGCCCTGACCGGCGTCTTCCTCGCGGTCGTCGCGCTGGTCGGCGGCCGGCTGGCCGCGTCGGGCGCCATCACCGTCGGCGAGCTGGTGGCCGCGGTCGGGCTGGCGCAGTTCCTGCTGTGGCCGCTGTCGGTCTTCTCCTGGGTCACCGGGCTGCTCGCGCAGGCCCGCGCGTCGGCCGCGCGCATCGCGGAGGTGCTGGCCGCGCCGCCCGTGGTGCCGCCGGGTTCCGCACCGCTGCCCGTGCCGCTGCGCGGCCGGGTGGAGCTGGCGGGCGTGACCTCCGGGACGCTGCGCGGCGCGTCGCTGACCGCCGAGCCCGGCGAACTGCTGGGCGTGGTGGCCCGCGACCCGGCCGACGCCGTGTCGCTGCTGGCCGTGCTGGCGCGGGAGGTCGACCCGGTCGAGGGGTCCGTGGCGCTGGACGGCGTGCCCCTGTCGGACCTGGACGGCGCGGCGCTGCGGTCGGCGGTGCTGGTCGCCGCCCACGACGCGGACCTGTTCGAGGGGACCGTGCGCGAGAACGTCCGGGCGGGGGTCGCCGCGGACCGGGACGACGGCGCGGTGGCGGAGGTGCTGGCCGCCGCCGGGGTCGACGACGTGGCGCGGGCCCTGCCCGACGGCCTGGACGCGGTGGTCTCCGCGCGCGGCCGGTCGCTGTCCGGCGGGCAGCGGCAGCGGGTGGCGCTGGCCCGCGCGCTGGCCGCCGCTCCCCCGGTGCTCGTCGTGCACGACCCGACGACCGCGGTGGACGCGGTGACCGAGGTGTCGCTGGCCTCCGGGGTCAAGCGGGTGCGGGCCGGGCTGACCACGATCGCGGTCGCCACCAGCCCCGCCCTGCTCACCGCGGCCGACCGGGTGGTGTTCCTGGTGGACGGCGCGGTGGCCGCCTCGGGCGCGCACGCGGACCTGTTGGCCGACGAGGACTACCGACTGGTGGTGTTGAGCTGATGCGGCGACTACTGGCGGTCGCGTCCGGCGCGCGGACCCGGGCCGCGGTGGGCGAGCTGCTGCGGCCCCGGCGCGGGCTCGCGTGGACGGCGTTCCTGGTGCTGTTCGCGGGCACCGCCGCGGGACTGCTCACCGCGCCCCTGCTGGGGCGGGTCGTGGACGTGATCGCCGGCGGGTCGGCCGACCTCACCTGGCTCGCGGTGGCGCTGGCGCTGGTGGCCGTCGTGCAGGGCCTGGCCACGGCGTTCGGCACGTCCCTGGTGGCGCGGCTGGGCGAGGGCGTGCTCGCCGACCTGCGCGAGGCGTTCGTGGCGCACGCGCTGCACCTGCCGCTGGAGCGGGTGGAGGAGGCCGGCGCGGGCGACCTGACCTCGCGGGTGACGCGGGACGTGCAGGTGATCGCGGACGCGGTGCGCAACGCGCTGCCGGTCATGGCGCGGTCGGCGCTGACCATCGGGCTGACCGTCGTCGGCATCGCGGTGCTGGACTGGCGGTTCCTGGGGCCGGTGCTGCTGGCGCTGCCGATCCACGTGCACACCGTGCGCTGGTACGGCGGGCGGGCGGCGCGGCTGTACGCGGCGCAGCGCGTCGCGGTCGGCGCGCAGCAACAGCAGTTGCTGGACTCCCTCGGCGGCGCGGCGACCGTGCGCGCGTTCGGGCTCGCCGACGAGCACGTCGAGCGGGTGCGGTCGCGGTCGCGCGAGGCGGTCGACCTGGCGCTGCGCGGCATCCGGCTGCTCACCTCGTTCTTCGGGCGGCTCAACCTGGCCGAGTTCATCGGTTTGGCGGGCGTGCTGGTGACCGGGTTCCTGCTCGTGGGGGCGGGTTCGGCGTCCGTGGGCACGGCGGCCGCCGCCGCGCTGTACTTCCACAACCTGTTCAACCCGATCAACGCGGCGCTCTCGCTGGCCGACGACGTGCAGGCCGCCACCGCGTCGCTCGCGCGGCTGGTCGGCGTGACCGACGAGCCCGTGCCGTCGCCCGAGGGCCGGGTGCGGCCGCCGGGCACCACCGTGGAGCTGGTCGGCGTCGGTCACTCCTACGTGGACGGCCACCCGGTGCTCGCGGACGTGGACCTGGAGCTGGCCGCCGGTGAGCGGGTCGCGCTGGTCGGCGCGTCCGGCGCGGGCAAGACCACGCTGGCGAAGCTGATCGCGGGCGTGCACCGGCCGACCACCGGCCACCTCCGCCTCGGCGGGGTGGACCTGGCGTCGGCGGTGCGGTCGGTCGCGCTGGTCACGCAGGAGGTGCACGTCTTCGCCGGCCCGCTGGCCGACGACCTGCGCCTGGCCCGGCCCGACGCGACCGACGACGACCTGCTCGACGCCCTCGACCGGGTGGGCGCGCTGGGCTGGGTGCGCGCGCTGCCCTCGGGGACGGCGACCGTCGTCGGCGAGGGCGGCCACCGGCTGACCGTGGCGCAGGCGCAGCAACTGGCCCTGGCGCGGCTCGTGCTGGCCGACCCGCCCGTGGCGGTGCTGGACGAGGCGACAGCGGACGCGGGCAGCGCGGGCGCGCGGGAGCTGGAGGAGGCGGCGGCGCGGGCCCTGGACGGGCGGACCGGCCTGCTGGTCGCGCACCGCCTGACCCAGGCGGCCACGGCCGACCGGGTGGTGGTGCTGGAGGCCGGGCGCGTGGTGGAGACCGGGACGCACGAGCAGCTGCTGGCCGCCGGCGGGCGGTACGCGGCGCTGTGGGCGGCCTGGTCGGGCACGCGGGCCCGGTAGCCGACCCGGCGCGGGAACGGGCAGGCGCGGGAACGGGCAGGCGCGGGAACGGGCCAGCACTGGAACGGGCCGGCGCGGGAACGAGACGACCCCGGTGCGGGCGGCCTCCACCCACGGCTGCGCGCACCTCCACCCCGCGCCGCCCGGGTCGCGGGGTGCCGCCCACCTGCCGTGCTGTCCCTCGTGCCGCCGGCGGCCCCGTGCGCCCGGCTGGTGATCAACCGGAGCGGCGGACCACCAGCTCCGTGGGCAGGACCACGGGCTCGGCCGGCGGGGCCGCGCCCTCCAGCCGGGACAGCAGCAGCCTGGCCGCGGCCTCGCCCATCCGCCGCATCGGTTGGCGGACCGTGGTCAGTTCCGCGTGCGCCGCGATCGGTATGTCGTCGAAGCCGACCACCGCCACGTCGTCCGGCACGCGGCGGCCCGCCGCGGTCAGCGCCTTCACCACGCCCAGCGCCGACAGGTCGTTGTGCGCGAACACCGCGTCGAACGGCAGGCCGGTGGCCATCAGCTTGTCCGTCGCCACGGCGCCGCGCTCGGTGGTGAAGTCGCCCTCCACCACGAGCCTCGGGTCGACGTGCACCCCCCGCTCGCCCAGGGCGTCGAGGAAGCCGTCCAGCCGCTCCCGCACGCACCCGAAGTCCGCGGGCCCGGTCACCACCGCGAAGTGCCGCCGCCCGGCGGCCACGAGGTGACCGGCCGCCGCCCGCGCGCCCTCCCGGTTGGTGGTGCCCACCGACGGGAAACCGGGCCTGCTCCCCCGGTCGTCGATCATCACCACCGGCAGGCCCTGGTCGTGCAGCGCCTCGATGTAGTTCAGCGTGTCCGGCGGCTCGATCACCAGCAGCCCGTCGAACGCCTTGGCCGACACGTGGCTGGCGAACTGCGCCAGCGACTCGGAGCCCCGGTTGACCGTGTAGAGCAGCAGGCCGTAGCCGTCGGACTCCAGCTCGTCCACCGCGCCCTGCACGACCTCCCCGGTCCACGGCCAGGTCAGCGACGGCACGAGCATGCCGACGGTGCGGGCCCGGCCGCGCGCGAGCCCGACCGCCCGCGCGCTGGGCACGTAGCCGACGTCCGCGATCACCTGCCGCACCCGCGCCGCGGTGGCCGCGTCCACGTCGGGTTTGCCGTTGAGCACGCGGGACACGGTCGCCTTGCTCACCTGGGCGCGTTGGGCGACTTCGGCGATCGTGACTCGCACGGTGCACTCCTCGGCAGCAGGTTCTCGGAACCGGTACCGGAACCGGTTCCAGGCACGCAGTCAACCGCTGGGCGAACACAGCGTCAAGAGCCCGTCACGCAAGTGTTGCGCGTCGGACGGGTGTCGGTGCAGTGGTGGACCGAACCAGGATCGGCAGGTTGCGCCGTCCGGGCCAATCCCGTGCGGACCGTTCGGCCGCGCGAGGGCGGCGGAGCGCCCTCATATCGCCGCGACCGGTGGGCACCCGCCCGGTTAGGGTCGGCCGCATGGGGACCGTCGCGGCCGTGAGCCGGAGTGGGGACTACACGTTCACCAAGCCCAACCAGGACGCCATCACGCTCGTCGCGGGCCTGGGCGTCGCCGGGGACGTGCACCAGGGCGTCACCGTCAAGCACCGGTCGCGGGTGGCGCGCGACCCGTCGCAGCCCAACCTCCGCCAGGTGCACCTGATGCACGCCGAGCTGCACGACGAGCTGAACGCCAAGGGCTTCCCGGTGGACGCGGGGCAGCTCGGGGAGAACGTCACCACGCGCGGCGTCGACCTGCTGGGCCTGCCGACCGGGACCAGGCTGCACCTGGGCGCGCACGCGGTGGTCGAGGTGACCGGCCTGCGCAACCCGTGCCCGCAGATCGAGGCGTTCCGGCCGGGCCTGCTCAAGGAGGTCGTCGGCCGCGACGAGGACGGCGCCGTGGTGCGCCGCGCGGGCATCATGTCCGTCGTGCTGGTCGGCGGCGAGGTCCGCCCGGGTGACGGGATCCGGGTCGAGCTGCCGGACGGGCCGCACACCCCGCTCCGACCGGTCTGACACGCCGCCGACCGCTACCCTCCGTCCCCGTGGGACTCCTGGACGGCAAGGTCGCCCTGGTCACCGGGGCCGGCGGCGTCGTCGGGCGCGGCATCGCGCGGCGGCTCGCGGCGGCCGGCGCGGCGGTGGTGGCGCACACGCGCACGACACCGGTCGACGACCTGCTCGCCGAACTCGCCGAACTCACCGAATTCACCGAACCCGGCGGCGGGGCCTTCGCGGTCACCGCCGACCTCACCGACCCCGACGAGTGCCGGCGGGTGGTCCGCGAGGCCGCCGGGTGGCGAGGCCGGCTGGACGTGCTGGTCAACAACGCCGGCGCGCAGCCGGTCCAGCCCCTGGCGGGCATGACGGCCGACGAGTGGCGCGCGGTCGTGGACGCGAACCTGACCAGCGCGTTCTCCTGCACGCAGGCCGCGGTCGAGGTGATGGCGCACGGGGGTTCGATCACGCACGTCGCCTCGGTCGAGGGCACGCGCCCCGCGCCCGGCCACGCGCACTACAGCGCTTCGAAAGCGGCCCTGATCATGCACGCCCGCTCCGCCGCGCTGGAGTACGGCGGGCGCGGCATCCGGGTCAACACCGTCTCACCGGGGCTGATCGCCCGGCCGGGCATCGAGGACGAGTGGCCCGACGGCGTGGCCAGGTGGACCCGGGCGGCGCCCCTGGGGCGGCTGGGCACGCCCGAGGACGTCGGCGACGCGTGCGCGTTCCTCGCCTCGCCCCTGGCCCGGTGGATCACCGGGCACGACCTCGTGGTGGACGGCGGCATCTCCGCCCGCCCGACGTGGTGACCGGGATCTCCCTCCCGGCGCGGGCCGACCGGCCGGGGAAAGCCACCGGGGCCGAATTCGGCGCGACCGGGAATTTCTCCACAAAAGCCCAGGACATCCCTCATCAAGTACTCCGGTAAAGATGACGGAAACCGCTGCGACATTTCGGTGACACGGCGACGGAGCCGAATACCGGCCACCCGATCGGGTCACCCGGAGCCCATGCGACGAACCCGAACCCTCATGGCGTCCCTGTTCGCCTCGAGCCTGTTGGCCGCCCCGCTGGTCGGCGCGGGCACCGCGTCCGCCGCACCGCCCGAGACCGACCTGCTGCTCGCCGTCCACCAGCAGGGCAGCGGCGTGGAGAGCACCCGGTTCAGCTGCGACCCGGCGTCGGGCGAGCACGCCCGGGCGCAGTCCGCGTGCGCCGAGCTCGACGCCGTGAACGGCGATTTCGAGCGACTCGGCACCGAGGAAGACCGCATCTGCACCTACGAGTACGACCCGGTGACGGTGCTCGCTTTCGGCGTCTACCGCGGCGAGCCGGTCCAGTACGTCGAGGAATTCCCGAACCGCTGCGCGCTGGAGAACGAAACCGGAACGGTTTTCTCGTTCTGACGGTCACCCGCGCATGCCCGCGGCCCCGCGCCCTACCCAGGGAGCGGGGCCGTCTCACATTGTGTGGGAAAGATCTTTGCCAAGGTGAAGTTGATTAGCCCGGCGCGCCACGGGTAGGCCCTAGGCGAGAAACACGCCGACCGTGAGGAGTCAGTCGTGGCCGAGAACCAGGTGGGCGCGGTCCGCGAGACCGCCGAACAGGAAGGCACCGCTGTGGCGCGGCACGCCCGGCAGGCCGCCGGAGAGGTGGGTGGCACCGCGCGTGAGCAGGTCGGACAGGTGGCCCAGGAGGCCAAGGGCCAGGCCAAGCACGTCGTGCACGACGTCCGCCAGCGCGTCGCCGGTGAGGCGGAGCAGCAGGCGCAGCGCGTGTCGCAGCAGATCAACCGCATCGCCGACGAGCTGCACTCGATGGCGGAGAACTCGGGCCCGGACTCGATGACGGCGCCGGCGCTGCGCCAGGTCGCCGAGTCCGGCAGGCAGGCGGCCAGGTTCCTCGACGAGCGGGGCGCGCGGGGGCTGCTGGACTCGGCCCAGGACTTCGCGCGGCGCAAGCCGGGGACGTTCCTCATCGGCGCGGCCGTGGCCGGTTTCCTGGTCACGCGCGTCGCCAAGAGCGTGAGCGGGTCGAGCGGCCAGGAGCAGGGCTACCGCTCGGAGCAGGGCTACCTGTCCGACCGGACCACGCCGTTGCCCACCACCTCGCAGCTCCCGCAGGAGCCCGAGTTCAGCGCACCCGCGCCGCGCACCGGCGTCGAGGCGCCGGGCGTCGGCTACCCGTCGGGCACCGGTTACCCCTCCGGCTCCGGCTACCCGGCGGAGACCGGTTCGGGCCAGTACCCGAGCGGCAGCCCGTACCAGGCCGGCACGACCGGCCGGCCCGACTCGCCGACCCAGCCCGGTGGCGCCTACGACCCGGAGGGCAGCTCGTATGTCCAGCGCTGAGACCACCGGCGCGACCACCGGCGCCACCGCCGGCGCCCCGTACGCGGGCACCACGCCGTACCCGGGCGGGGCCGGCGAGGTCCCCTACCCGCGCAACGACGTGCCCGAGGACGACCGCACGTCGCTCGGTGAGCTGATCGGCGAGCTGACCCAGGACCTCTCGACGCTGATGCGCCAGGAGCTGGAGCTGGCCAAGGCCGAGATCCGGGAGGAGGCGTCGAAGGCGGGCAAGGCCGCCGGGATGCTCGGCGCCGCGGGGTTCGCGGGCTACATGACCGCGGTCCTGCTGAGCCTGGCGCTGGTCTTCGCCCTCGGCGCGATCATGCCGCTGGGCTGGGCCGCCCTCATCGTCGCCGCGCTGTGGGGCATCGCCGGGTTCGCCCTGTTCTCCACCGGCCGCAAGCGGCTGCGCACCGTGTCCAAGCCGGAGCGCACCATCGAAACCCTCAAGGAGGACGCCGAATGGGCCCGACACCCGACCAAATAAGGCACGACATCGACCGCACCCGTGCCGAGCTGGTCGCCGACGCCAACCGCATCGTCGACCACACGCGGCCGCGCAACATCGCGCAGCGCCGGGTCAACCGGGTCCGGCACGGCCTGACGACGTTGAGGGAGAGGGTGATGGGCACCATGCCCGACACGACGAGCGTGCAGCACCGGACCTCGGACATGGCGTCCACGGTCGGTGACCGCACCAAGGACGCCGCGTCCACCGTGGGCGACAAGGCCCAGCAGGCCGGGCACGCCGTGGCGCAGACCGCGCAGCAGGCCGGCCAGGCCGTGCAGCAGGCGCCGCAGATGGCCCGGCAGCAGGCGCGGGGCAACCCGCTGGCGGCGGGCCTGATCGCGTTCGGCGCCGGCGCGGTCGTCGCGGCGCTGCTGCCGGCGACGCGGGCCGAGGAGGACGCGGTCCGCCAGCTCGGCGAGCGCGCGAGCGACGTGGTGGAGCCGGTGAAGGAGGCGCTCGCCGAGTCCGCGCAGAAGCTGAAGGAGGACGCCACGTCGGCCGTCAGCGACGCGGCGAACGAGGTGAAGCAGACCGCCCAGCAGGCGGCGCAGACCACCGCCGAGCACGCCAAGGGCTCGGTCCAGGAGGTCGGCGAGCACGCCCGTGAGTCCGGTCAGCAGGTCAAGGAGGCCCGCAGCCAGTAGTCCGGCACAGGCGGTGCGAGGGGTGGCGCCACGGCGCCACCCCTCGGGGCCGTTCCGGACCGGGTGGCCCCGGGACCACCCCGCGCGCCCCTCCGGCGACCGGCGCTCACAGGTGCTCGTCCAGGATCGCCGTCACCTCGTCGGCCGCCTCGACCACCGCCAGGTGCGCGCCCCGCACCACGTGGAACGACGCGCCGGGGATCGCCTCCGCCACCGCCTCGCCGCACCGCGGCGGCGTGACCTCGTCGTAGGCGCCCGAGACCACGGCGGTCGGCGCCTCGATCGCGGGGAGCACCGACCTCAGGTCCAGCGCGGACAGCGCGTCGCAGCACCCGGCGAAACCTTCATCGTCCACTTTGGACATACCGGCCGCGAACGCCGCCACCACCTCCGGGCACCGCGCCGCGAAACCCCGGGTGAACCAGTGCCTCGCCACCACCGGCGCGATGGACCCCGTGCCCCAGGCTCGCACCTCGGCGGCCCGGTCCAGCCACGGCTGGGCGACCGGGGAGAGCGCCACCGCGCAGCACAGCACCAGCCGCTCGATGCGCTCGGGCGCGTGCCCGGCGAGCCACATCCCCACCATGCCGCCCAGCGACACCCCGCAGTAGGACACGCGCGGCAGGTCCAGGGCGTCCAGCAGCTCCAGCACGTCGTCGGCCAGGTCGTCGAGCCGGTACGGGCCCGGCGCGGTCGGGCTGCCCCCGTGACCCCGGTGGTCGTAGCGCAGCACCCGGAACCTCCGGTGCAGCACCGGCAACTGCGCCTCCCACAGCGCGGTGGTGGTGCCCAGCGAGTTGCCCAGGACGACGACGGGCGCGTCCGGCGGCCCGCTCAACTCGTGGTGCAGCTTCACGGTCTCCCCCTACCCCGGTGGGCGGCGAGCGCGCGGTCGACGAACTCGCCCGCGGAGCCGACGTAGCCCGCCGGGTCCAGGGCGTCGTCGATCTCCTTCTCGGACAACCCGATCCGCAGGTCGGCCAGCAGCGCTTCCCGCAGCGTGCAGCCCGAATTCGCCGCGGTCCGGCACACCTCGGCCACCAGGTCCTGCGCCTCGGCGCGGCCGACCAGGGCGGTCAGCCGCACGGCCACGTTCTCGGCCATCAGCAGGCCCCCGGTCAGCTCCAGGTTGCGGCGCATCCGCGCGGTGTCCACCTTCAGCTTCGACAGCAGCTCGCGCGTGCCCCGCACCGCGCCGCCGACCAGCCTCAGCAGCTCGGTCACGGTCTGCCACTCGGCGTGCCAGGCGCCCGCGGCCCGCTCGTGCTCCTGGACCATCGCGGACAGCAGCGTGGACACCAGGCCGGGCACGCGCCGCGTGCCCGCCGTGACCAGCACCGCGCGCACCGGGTTGTGCTTGTGCGGCATGGCCGACGACGTGCCGCCGTCCGCCTCGGCCACCTCGGCGACCTCGGTCTGCGCGAGCAGCACCACGTCCTGCGCGATCTTGCCCAGCACGCCGGCCGCCTCGCCCAGCGCGCCCGCCAGCTCCGCGACCCTGGTCCGGTTGGTGTGCCAGGGGACCAGCGGCGCGACCAGGCCCAGCTCGGCGGCCAGGTCGTCGGTCAGCCGGGCGCCGGGATCCGGCACGGCGGCCAGCGTGCCCGCCGCGCCGCCGAACTGCGCGGCCAACCGGTGCGCCCGCACGCGCAGCAGCGCGCTCTCGGCCTCGTCGACCGCCACCAGCCACCCGGCGCACTTGAGGCCGAACGTGGTCGGCAGCGCGTGCTGGGCCAGGGTGCGGCCCGGGATCAGGGTGTCGCGGTGGCGCTCGGCGAGCCGTTCGCACTCGGCCGCCACGCCGCGCAGCCCCGCCAGGATCGGTCCCAGCGCCCGGTGCGCGACCAGCGACAACGCGGTGTCCATCACGTCCTGGCTGGTGGCGCCGTTGTGCAGGGCGGCGCGACCCTCCGGGGTGACGCGCGCGGCGATCGCCCGCACCAGCGGCACCACCGGCGTGCCCGAGGTCAGGGCGCCCTCGCCCAGGGCCACCGGGTCGTAGTGCCCGACGTCGATGGCGGTGACGACCATGCGGGCCGCCTCCTCGGGCACCAGGCCCGCGCGGGCCTGCACGATGGCCAGCGCGCGCTCGAAGTCCAGCATGGCCCCAAGCCACGCCCGGTCGCAGATCTCGGCCTCCACGTCCGGGTCTGTGAACAGCGGGCCCCACAGTGAGCGGGCGCTGTGCTCAGAGGTCGAAGACGACGGTTTCATGCTCCCCTTGTGGTTCGGTGTCGAAGCTGTGGCCCCCTGGTCTGGAGGTGCTCCGGCGGAACCCACGGAAATCCTTCCACCGCAGCGGGCCCTCCGGGTCGTCGGGGTGGGTGAACCCGGTGGGGTGGTGGTGTTGCGCCGTTCAGCGGCCGGTGGCGGTCGCGGCCTCAGCCCTCCGCCTGCACCACCATCATGGTCAGGTCGTCGTGCTCGGCCGTGCCCAGCCAACCGAACACCAGCTCCTTCAGGCGCCCGGCCACCCGTTCGGCGGACAGGCCCGCGCAGTCGGACAACGCCGACTTCAACCGGGTGTCACCGAACAACTCCTGCCGGTCGCCGTCCTTGCGCGCCTCGGTCACCCCGTCGCTGTAGAGCAGGAGGGTCTCCCCCGGCGCGAGCACCACCGTGGTCTGGTGGAACCGCACCTCCTGGAGCACGCCCACGATGCCACCGTGCACCGCGACCTCGTCCACCCGGCCGTCGGCGCGCAGCACGAGCGGCGCGGGGTGGCCGCCCGCGGCGAGGGTCAGGCGCAGGCCGCCCGCCTGCACCGGGATGACCGTGCCGACCACCAGCGTGGTGAACAACCTGCTGCCCGCCGCCCGCAGCGCCGCGTTGAGCAGGTGCAGCAGCTGCGCCGGCCGCTGCTCTACCAGCAGCAGCGTGTGCAGGCTCTGCCGGACCCGGCCGCTCTGCGCCGCCGCCTCGACCCCGTTGCCCGCCACGTCACCCAGCGCGAACGCCGCGGTGCCGTCCTCGCGCGGGTGCACGTCGTAGAAGTCGCCGCCCACCAGCGCCTCGGCGTGCGCCGGCTCGTACACGCACGCCAGCCGCACACCGGGCACCTCGGGCAGCGGCGACGGCAGCAGGTTCGCCCGCAGCGCCTCCACGACCCGCTCCTGCTCGGCGAACCGCGTGCCGGCCGCCACCGCCACCGCGGCCCGCTCGGCGTACCGCTTGAGCAGCTCCACGTCCCGGGGGCCGCCGAAGCACACCAGCGCGCCACCCGCGATCAGCGGCACCGCCAGGCCCAGCCCCGACACGCCCCACGGGCCCTCACCTGAAGTGGTGACATCGGCGTGGTCGGCCGCGCCGTCCAGCACGGCGAAGAGCCCAGGCGCGGCGGCCGCCGCCTGACGGGGCGTGCGGGTGGTCGAGATGTCGCCGTCGGGCGTGCGCCGCCACCACTCCAGCCGACCGCGCAGGCCGGGCAGCACCGCGACGGTGTGCTCGGCGGGCGCCAGCTCGACCACCGCGCGCAGCGCGGCCGACCGGTCGGTGAACAGGCCGAACCGCTCGCCGGCCCGGTCCAGGAAATCCTCCGCGCCCCGGTACCACGCGGTCCAGCCGCCACCCAGGTCCTGCCTCCGGCCACGCGGCTCGGGCAGCTCCGCACCCTGCCGGGCCTCCGGGAACAGCACGGCCGCGAGCGGGTTGGCCAGGCGCACGACGGCATCCGGGTCGAGCACGACCACGGCCTCGTGGAAGCCGTCGACGAGACGGCGCCACGCGTCGAGGTCGAGGCCCGTCTCGGCGCCTTGCCGGTAGCCCTGGGCCATCTCGGCTCCTGTGTGTCGGGTTCGCCCCAACCTATCGGACAAGTCGCCCCCAACAGTGGCAGGCTTGGCGCAGTTCCGCTGACACAGGAGGCTCTCGTGACGACCGTCCAGGACGACGCGGACGTGACCCTGGCCCGCCTGCTCTCCGCCATGCGGGAGATGAGGGACGGCAACTTCCGCCGCCGCCTCGTCGTGGCCAAGGGGAACGGTCCCGGGGGCGAGGGCAGGCAGGGCGGTGTCGGCGCGGAGCTGGCCGAGGTGTTCAACGAGATCGCCGAGCGCAACCAGTGGCTGGTCGGCGAGCTGGCCCGGGTTCGGCAGTCCGTCGGCCAGGAGGGCAGGCTGGGCGAGCGGCTGGCGCCCAGCACCGGCGCCGGCGGCTGGGCGCTGGCCGCGAACGCGGTGAACGACCTGATCGACGACCTCACCCGGCCGACCGCCGAGCTGAGCCGCGTGCTCGCCGCGGTCGCGGAGGGCGACCTGTCGCAGGAGATCGTGGTCGACGCGCGCGGCGAGGTCGCGGCGCTGGTGGAGAGCTTCAACTCGATGACCGCGACGCTGCGGACCTTCGCGGGCGAGGTCACGCGCGTGGCGCGCGAGGTCGGCACGGACGGCCGGCTGGGCGGCCAGGCCCAGGTCACGGGCGTCGCGGGCACCTGGCGCGACCTCACCGACAACGTGAACTTCATGGCGAACAACCTGACCTCCCAGGTGCGCAACATCGCCCAGGTCGCGACCGCCGTGGCCCAGGGCGACCTGTCCCAGAAGATCACCGTGGACGCGCGCGGCGAGATCCTGGAGCTGAAGACCACCATCAACACCATGGTCGACCAGCTCTCGGCGTTCGCCCAGGAGGTCACCCGAGTGGCCCGCGAGGTGGGCACGGACGGCCGACTGGGCGGTCAGGCGCAGGTGCCCGGCGTGGCCGGCACGTGGCGCGACCTCACCGACTCGGTCAACTTCATGGCCGGCAACCTCACCAGCCAGGTCCGCAACATCGCCCAGGTGACCACGGCGGTGGCGCAGGGCGACCTGTCCCAGAAGATCGACGTGGACGCGCGCGGCGAGATCCTCCAGCTCAAGACCACCATCAACACCATGGTCGACCAGCTCTCCTCGTTCGCGGCCGAGGTGACCCGCGTGGCGCGCGAGGTCGGCAGCGACGGCCGGCTCGGCGG